>NZ_MUFR01000044.1:0-23666 GCF_001996185.1 Salinivibrio costicola subsp. alcaliphilus | reverse complement strand
GTTCGCGGACACCCAAAGCGGGGCGAATGCCAGCGCCGTCTGGTTCAGTATCATGCTGACCTGTCGTGCCAACGGTGTGGAGCCCTATGCCTACCTGCGTCATGTACTGACAGAGCTACCTCAGAGAGAAGAGGGCTGTGATGTCAGCGATCTATTGCCCTATAACAAAGCGCCCATTCAATCACCAGGCGGGTAGAAATACCCGCTTACATTTAAGGTGACATCCAACTTCGCGGCCAGTAAATACAAGCCCGCAATTTTACGATGCAAAAACAACGCATCGGCCGGCGGCGTATGCCAATAGCCTTGCTCCATACTCAAGGCAACGCCGCGATTACGTAAACGCGTGGCTAAGTCTGCTTGCCCAAACGCAAATGGCGCATCGGCAGCAATGGGCTCACAAGCGGTGTTCACCAGCTCAAGCACGCTGGCCTTTTGCTCGGGTAAAATATGCTCAGCAAAAAAGCCAATCTGAGTCAGCGCCGCTTCAATCCCTGCATTATCTTTTTCTATCGCCGCCAAAAACAGCTTGCGATAGCCATCGGTAAACGTCGGTGCATACTGACGCGTGGCGCCAAAATCGAGCAATACCACGCGGCCCGTGTCTGGCTGATACAAGTAGTTAGCGAAGTTCGGATCGGTTTGCACCTCCCCAAACATAAACACCTCTTCAAACAGCAATTGGAACAAACGACTTACCACCCGCTGGCGTACCGCTTCTGAAGCACGGTCAAGCTGCTCAATGGGTTCACCCGCCATATAACTCATGGTTAGAATGCGATCCGAGGTAAGAGCTGAGTGTACTTTAGGCACCACTAAGCCGTCAGCGTCTTTTAAATGGGTACCAAACCGGATAAGCGACTGCGCTTCTTTCAGGTAATCGGCCTCGTCATGCAGCTGTTGCTTGGCTTCATCGAGCAAAGCTTGGTAGTTCGCCTCTTTGGGGATAAGGCCACTCAAACGCAGCAGAGTGATGACATTGTCAACATCGCTATCAATGCTGTCTTTGATGCGTGGATATTGCACCTTCACTGCCACTTTGTCACCGGCATCGGTATACGCTTCGTGCACTTGACCAATGGAAGCTGACGCGATGGGAGAGAAGCGAAAATGGGTAAATTCTGCTTGCCAATTGTCGCCCCATTGTTCGTTAAGCACGGCTTTAAGCTGTGCTGGCGGCATGGGCGTGGCATGATTACGCAACCGCGCGAGCAGATCGCTGAGCTCTGGCGGGATCAAATCGCCCGCATCCATCGACAACAGTTGACCCACCTTCATCGCCGCGCCGCGTAAATCTGCCAATTTATCGGCCACGTGGGCAATATTGGCCGGTGACATCACCAAATCTTTACGACTTGGCCGATTACCCTGCGCAAACTGCTTCGTGCCTTCCCACGCAACATTCGACGCCACTCGCCCGGCTATTGAAGCCAACGCCCCAAAACGAGACCATTTACCATGCGGAACCTTGCTGCTTTTCATAACCATCTCCTTATCACCCACTAAGTGTACGGTATAAACCGAGGAATGGTTTGGTGAGGCTTCGGTTACTCGTTCCCACGCTCCTGCGTGGGAACGAGTAAAGCGGGATAAAAATCAAAAAGGGCGCTTACGGCAAGTATTCTTTCGCTTTACAACGGTCATTTTAGCGGTATCATTTTCACGCAAACGTTTACGTGATTATTTTATACTCTATTGAGAGGATTTCATGCTATCTGATGTCGAAATCTGTCGTAACACCACACTGACTTCCATTTCTGCCATTGCCAAGCAAGCCGGTTTGCTTGAAGCCGAGTTTGAAACCCAAGGCAGCCACAAAGCCAAAGTCTCTCTCAATTGTTTGAAGCGCCTCGCGCCTAATCAAACTGGCAAGTTGGTCGTGGTCACCGCTATTACCCCAACGCCGCTGGGCGAGGGTAAAACGGTGACCACCATCGGCCTGGCGCAAGGGTTAGCGAAACTCAACCAATCCGTGACCGCTTGTATTCGTCAACCTTCGATGGGGTCGGTATTTGGGGTCAAAGGCGGCGCGGCTGGAGGCGGTTATTCACAAGTGGCCCCGATGGAAGAGCTAAACCTGCACTTAACCGGTGATATTCATGCCGTCACTGCTGCACACAATTTGGCCGCTGCCGCGATTGACGCGCGCATCTATCACGAGCAGCGCTTGGGCTATGACGACTTTGAAGCTCGAAGCGGACTAAAAGCGTTAAACATCGATCCGAATCGCGTGGTGTGGAAGCGGGTGATGGATCATAACGATCGCGCCTTGCGCATGGTTACTGTGGGCAAAAATGAGCCGGGAAAAACCATTAATGGCTATGAGCGAGAGGGCGGATTTGATATCTCAGCCGCTTCTGAGTTAATGGCGATTCTGGCGCTGGCAAGCGATCTTCGTGACTTACGTCAGCGCATTGGCCGCATTGTGTTGGCTTATAGTCATGCCGGTGAGCCGATCACCACCGAAGATTTGCAAGTGGCGGGGGCGATGGCGGTAAGCATGAAAGCGGCAATTGAACCCACGCTCATGCAAACCTTAGAGGGCGTGCCGACGCTAATTCATGCCGGCCCCTTTGCCAATATTGCCCATGGTAATTCGTCGATTATTGCCGATAACATTGCCCTTAAGCTGGGTGATTATACCGTCACCGAGGGGGGATTTGGCTCAGACATGGGATTTGAGAAGGCATGTAACATCAAAGCGCAAGCATCCGGTAAAGCACCAGACTGCGCGGTGATTGTGGCCACATTACGTGGCTTAAAGGCTAACTCAACGCACTATAACTTTTTACCTGGGCAACCACTACCAGAATCACTTTTTGTGGATGATCATGAAGCATTGGTGGCAGAGTTTGAAAACCTGAAGTGGCACATCAACAATGTAAATCAATATGGTGTGCCGGCGGTGGTCGCAATCAACCGTTTCCCGCAAGATAGCGATGCTGAGCTTGCGACATTAAAAGCCATGATCGAGGCGTTACCCAACCAGGTACAAGTTGCCGTCAGTGAGGGCTTTGCTCACGGCGGCGAGGGCACGCGTGAACTGGCAAAGAAAGTCATGGCTCAATGTGCCGCTCCTTCGACCTTTAGGCCTTTGTATTCAGCCGATCAATGCTTAGAAGAAAAGCTGATGGCCGTGGCTGAAGTCGGGTACGGTGCAGGGAGTGTCACGCTCAGTGATGTTGCTAAGCAGCAGCTGCAACAATTTAAGCAACAAGGCCTTGATGATTTAGCTGTGTGTTTGGCGAAAACGCCGCTGTCAATTTCAACGGATGGCACGATTAAAGGCGCGCCGCAAGGGTTTGATGTACCGATCCGCGAGTTGAAATTGTGTGCCGGTGCCGGATTTGTCTATGCCTTATGCGGCAATGTGATGACCATGCCCGGATTGCCGGAAAAACCGGCGTTTATGAAACTTGACCTCGATGATGAGGGTAATATTGTTGGGTTGAGTTAATGATGCCCCTCGCGAAAACCGCTGTTATCAGCGGCTTTTTTGTTTTTGCTAGACGCGGCCACGTTTGTGATTGTCGTCACGGTAGCGTGATGTGGTATCCTCTTTGGCTTCAATTCTCCCACCGACTGTGAGCCTGACTTGAAAAAAATCGCGGTTTTTGTCGACGTTCAAAATATCTACTACACCACACGCCAAGCCTACGGGCGCCAGTTTAACTATCGCCAGTTGTGGCACACGCTGAGCCAAATGGGTGAGGTGGTTACCGCGTATGCTTATGCCATTCGTCGTGACGATGATCAGCAAATCAAATTTCAAGATGCACTGCGGCACATTGGCTTTACCGTGAAGCTCAAACCTTATATTCAACGCGCCGATGGTAGCACCAAAGGCGATTGGGATGTGGGCATTGCCATTGATGTGATGGAAGCTGCGCCGGATGTCGATACCGTGGTTCTGCTCTCTGGTGATGGCGACTTTGATTTGCTGATGAACAAAATTCGCGAGCGCTATCATACCGAAGCCTTCGTGTTTGGAGTGCCTGCGTTAAGTGCCAACTCCCTCGTGAATAGCGTTGATCGCTTTATTCCCATTGACGATAGCTTATTGCTGTAGAGCCGATTAAGGCTGAGAGAATCCATTCCGTTTTGAATTTGATGTTGAGGTAAGTTGACGATGTACAAATTAATCGCCCTAGATATGGATGGCACCTTGTTAAACAGCGATAAAGAAATATCGGCTGAAAACAAACAGGCCATTGCCCGCGCGCGTGACAAAGGGGTGGCCGTGGTGTTGGCATCTGGCCGTCCGCTTGAAGGCATGCAACCTAAGCTGGATGAGTTGGATATTCATTCAGATAAAGACTTTGTGCTGTATTACAACGGCTCGATGGTGAAAAACGTGGGGACTGACGAGGTGATCTTGCAAAAGGGGCTAGACGGTAAAGCTGCCAAAGCGCTCGCTCGACATGCTGAAGCATTAGGTGCCTATGTGCATGCCTTTAGTACCGAGCACGGATTGATCACCCCTGCGCTCAACC
The DNA here is from genome assembly GCF_001996185.1 of Salinivibrio costicola subsp. alcaliphilus. Taxonomy (NCBI): domain Bacteria; kingdom Pseudomonadati; phylum Pseudomonadota; class Gammaproteobacteria; order Vibrionales; family Vibrionaceae; genus Salinivibrio; species Salinivibrio costicola. The sequence continues at coordinate 19,173 of NZ_MUFR01000044.1, read as the reverse complement.
CGTATACCGACATTGAGGCCAACATCAACGGGCTTGATATCACCGTGATGGATTTCGAGACTCTAAGCGATGATCACCCCATTATTAAAGTGTTGATGGTGGCGGAGCCAAGCAAGTTAAATGAAGTGATCAGTGCTTTACCCGCAGCGCTGCGCGAGGAGTTTACGGTGGTGCAAAGTGCGCCCTTCTTCCTTGAATTTCTAAACCCGGCAAGTCATAAAGGGGCGGGGGTCGCTGCAATTGTAGAACACTTAGGTATTCACCCCGACGAAGTGATCTGCATGGGCGATGCAGAAAATGACCATGCGATGTTGGAATATGCGGGTCTTGGAATTGCCATGGCCAATGCGATGGAAGCAACCAAGCAAATCGCGGATTATATTACCGAAAGTAACGATAACCACGGTGTCGCTAAAGCAATCGAAAAGTTTGTCTTAGCGGTAGATAGCTCAGTGGCATAATTGTAGGTTACAACTTAAAAAGGCTTGTTAGAAAGCAGGCCTTTTATATCTACGTAAACATATACATGACGTTTATTTTTTATGCGTCGCAAGGGAATACATCAAGATACTAAAAAAAGAAGGGGATAATTTGAAGTGGTGCGTCCGGGCAGACTCGAACTGCCGACCCCCGCCATGTCAAGGCGGTACTCTAACCAACTGAGCTACGGACGCGTATTTCAAAATTTGGTGCGTCTGAGTGGACTCGAACCACCGACCCCCGCCATGTCAAGGCGATACTCTAACCAGCTGAGCTACAGACGCATACCATTTTTTTAGAACAGCCACCGCGATGTTGAAGCGATTGACCATTTGCTATCAAGCCAAGTGGTGCGTCCGAGTGGACTCGAACCACCGACCCCCGCCATGTCAAGGCGATACTCTAACCAGCTGAGCTACGGACGCACAGTGCTTGAAAGCGGGGTGAATAGTAGCGAGTTCATCTTTATTGCGCAAGCGCTTCAACGCATATTTTTGTACATTCGCGTTTGTTTGGCGATTTGATCATCAAAGTGGCGATATTTTCGCTTTTTCAGTCGCTTCGCTACGTCGCTATTGCCCCAGTTTGACGTCACAGCGTTGGAAAAGTTGCTGCCATACATCTGCATGGTGCTTGATCGCGTCTTTGTATTGGCGGTAAGCCTCTCCCTGCCAATAGGCGTTTTTATACGCGCTAAACGCATCCGGTGTTTGCAACGTAGCAAAACGGGTCAACGCTGGCGCAATATCACGATAAAGGCCATCGACACGGGCTAAATACGGCTGAACATCGCCGACGTAAAATTTATAAAACACGGTTTGTAGGCGCTCTAGGCGGGTCGTATCAAAATTGCCGCCACACAGGACTTTTTCTTGGTGATTGGCGATCAGTGCACTGGTTTGGTTAAGCCAAGCGGTGTGATAGCTCAAGCTAACAAATAGGGCGCCAAGAATGCGTTGCTTTTCAATGCTCTCTTGCCAGTCGGTGACCGATTCGTTGGCTACCGGGTGGTGGTTGAGTAAATGGCTAAACTGATCAATGGTGCTGACGGCATTACTATGTGCGGGAAGATCAATGGGGAGTGTATAGGCCGGTAAACTCAGCTGCCCGCGCCAGGCATCACTATCAGCCAAGGTATTCCAGATTACGGTGTCGCGCTGTTGGCGTTTCAGTGCCAGTGCCTGTTCTAACTCAGTGTGAATGCTCGGATCTTTGACTTGCGGTAAACACCGTTGGGCGGTGTCAATAAAATTGAGTTCGTAATCGAGTTGGCGAAAGCGATCGGCGACTTTGCCGAGGGATGAGTTGCGCTCGGCGATAAGATTAAACAAGCCACACTGACGCAGCTCGTAGGCATCAAGTACGCCCATTCGTAGTGCTTCAAGTGGCTGGACTAGATCGCGTTTGCGTGGCAACGGCGGCACCGCTGGAGTGGTAAAGTCGGGCGTCGGTGCATCAAGCACATTGCCTAAACGTTGGTAATAATCAGCCATCATGTCTTTGGCCGGATCGTCAGATTGGCACCCACCTAATCCGAGTAAGGTAACGAGCAGTAAGGTTGTTTTGAGTCCGCGCATGGTTTATCTCGTGGCTAAGCTCTTGACGTATCAATCATACCATTTACGCAGGCGATCGGATGAACGATCGCCTGGTTGAACGTTACCTGTGTGCATGCGTTAAGAGCTTACTCCGCGACTTGTTGGCTTTGGGTGAGCGATAAAATGGTAGAAAGCTCCTTATCAATGGCTGTCATGTCTTGCTGTACTTGTTCAATATTAGCAATGCTTGACTGAATACTTTCGGTCGCTTGTTCAGACAGGCTCAGTAGTCGTGTGACTTCATCGCTTAACCCATCAGCAGAGTACTGGACTTTATCCATTACCTCGAGGGTCAGCCCAATCACATGGCTGATCTGACCAATGGCGCTGTTGACATTTCTCACTGTCTCTCCAGTGGTACTAAGGCTATTTTGCGTATTTTGCGATAAGTTACGGACTTCATCAGCAACCACAGCAAAACCGCGCCCTTGCTCGCCTGCGCGTGCGGCCTCTATAGCGGCGTTTAATGCCAATAGATTGGTTTGCTCGGCAATGCCATCAATCACTTTTAAAATTTCTTCAATACGGCTGGCGTTCACACTCAGGGCGTCGGTGTGGGTTTGTAGATCTTGGCTTTGCCCGTGTTGTTGTTTGACCTCGTTAGCAAGTGTTGAAAACTGTTGTTGGACAGCTTGGAGAATGTCTGCGCTCTCGGTGGCGTAGTCGGCCACGCCGCTGTAACTGTCCAACAGTGATTGTAGTAGCGATTTGTAGCGCGAAAGACGATCGATGCTGTGCGATTGAAGCGCCGAAAGTTTTTGTAAGCTATTAATTTGTTTTTGGGCGTTGTAGCCACGGTAATCGGCATAGTGAATGGCAAATTGATCGGCAAAATCATCAGCAAAAGGCTCGTTGGGTGCGACGCTATAAAGCATGAGTGCGGTCAGTGTCTGGTTTTGATGTACTCCTAATAGCTCACCAAAGGTTGAAAACCCGCCAACGCTAGGGATGTTATCAAAGCAGGTGACGCGCGCTAACGAATGGCTATTGTTGACCCGGCGCAAGATACAGTCGTTGGCTAGCATAGCAAAAGGACGGCGTGGCTTGTCTTTTAGGTGTCGTTGATAATCTTGCGCGGTGGTTTGAGCGAAATCTTCCGCCTTCATTAGGTACAGGCTATCGCCAAAATCAAGATCACAAAAAAAGTGTAGGGCGCCCTGTTGGTGATCAATCGCAGCGATTGAGCGAATATAAATATGCTCGCCAATTTTTACGCCAAACGTGTAGCCGTTTAAGTGCGATTCCAGCTGATCAGCCTGGCAGTTAAAATAGTCGCATAACGCTTGTACCGGAGAGATTAATGCGGTGCTGTTAGGTGCAAATACATCGGTGACAACGCGGGTCGCAGGATCGCCCTTGGCAATATCGAGGTGGAAGTGAGTCGGTTTGAAGTTATGGCTATTCATGATGCCATAGCGGATACCGGGGGCCAACTTGATAAAAGCTAGCGCGGCATGGTTATCGAGTAGTTTACCGTTGAGTGCTAACTTGGCTGCATTGAAATCCAGGGTACCGCCGGCAGAGCCACCCATAAAGTAGCAAGGGAAACGGCGGGTGGCATAAAGGGCCTGCATAAAGAAGTTCTCTGAACCACTAAGACCATCAAAAAAGGTGAGTGCGACTGTGTCTTGGGCGTCGACAGGAAAAGGCACCCTGAGCTGTTGCAACGAACGTGTGATTTTTTCTATTCGTGCCTTGGGCGATAAGGTCGGTGTACCGCGTTTAATGTCTTCACAATGTAAGGGCACGGTCGCTGCGCTGACAGATTCAATGACATTGTCGCCATAACTTTGCAAAACAATGTTATCCCATTGCCCGTCTGTGGTGTGATACAGCGAAGAATGCCCACCACCCAGTTCACCGGCTGTCATTATGGTGATTAGAGTTTGGCAAAAAGGCATCGCGGCTTGGAGTTTTTGGGTTGTTGCTTCAAAGGGTAAATGTGGCGAGATAAAAGCCAGTACCAAGGGTGTTTTACCATGAGGGCAAGATAAGGCCGATAGCGTGGTTTGATTAATAGCGCGGCTACTCATACACAATGAATGAACAAAAGGCATAGAGTTCGGCGATTGTGGCGAGGCTTTATCTGATAATGGGCGAGATTTTAGGAATTCAAACATAAACAACTCTACGATAATGTGACCGGTTGCCACGTATTTTGTCTGGGAATAAGGACAAACTATACGTGGTTTAGTGGTGCGTGCGTAGCGGTTGGGTTTGATCTATCGCTCTGTTTTATATGTTTTTTATATCAAATTAATAAAGGCGTGACCGGTGTCACCCTGCCAGCGAGCGCCGACAGGGTGGCAAGGCATTCAGCGTTCTGACATGGCCAGTTGGAATTCAGGAGATTGCTGACGCAGCCAGCGTAGGCGTAACCCGAGCAGTACCGCGGCACTGGATAAGCCAATGATGATGCCTATCCAAAACCCATGCGCGCCCATGGCTGGGACGAGCCAATCTGTCATTCCGAGTACATAGCCAAGCGGCAAGCCCAAACCCCAGTATGCGATCAGAGTGCGCTGGAAAATGGCACGCATATCTTTGTAGCCACGCAGGGCACCAGCCGCGACTACTTGAATGGCGTCGGTGATCTGATACACCGCGGCCAATAACATCAGTGATGACGCCAACGTTGCCACGTCTGGATTATCGGAATACAGGGCGATAATTGGATCGCGCAGCCAAACGGTCAGTAGCGCGGTAATAACAGCTGTGCTCACCCCCAGCCAAATCCCAATTTTGGCGGAGTTGCCTGCACCCTCGGTGGTGCGCTTGCCCAGCAGGTGGCCGACACGAATACTGACGGCGACACCCAAACTCATGGGTAACATGAAAATCATGGTGGAGAAGTTAATGGCCACTTGGTGCGCTGCGACGGTAATAGAGCCAAGTGGTGCGATTAAAATGGCAATCGCCGCAAATAAGGTCACCTCAAAAAACAGCGAAGCAGCGACTGGGAACCCGAGTCGAAAGAGGCGGATTTGCTCTTTGAGTGCTGGCGCGTAAAGCGAGGCAAAAAGCTGAAGACCACTGAGTTTTTTGCTCACTGCCACATATAACGCCATAAGGATAGCCATGATCCAATACACCAGCGCGGTAGCGACACCGCACCCCACGCCGCCGAGCTCTGGCGCGCCGAGTTTGCCGTATACAAACATCCAGTTGAGTGGAATGTTTGCCGCAAGCCCGATAAAGCCAATGACCATTGCGGGAATGGTGAGCGACATTCCCTCGCATAAGTTACGAATGGATTGGAACACCAAGAAAGCCGGTACCGCCCAGATTACCGCATGTAAGTAACCGATGGTTTTTTCAGTTAGCGCTGCTTCCACATCCATGAGATTAATAATAAAACCGGCTTTATAAAGAATAAGCCCAATGGGTATGCTCAACAGCAATGCCATGTACAGACCTTGCTGAAATTGAAACGGGATCGCAGTGGCTTTGCTCGCCCCATTAAGTTGCGCAATCATAGGGACCATGGCCATTAGCAGGCCAATCCCAAACAAGATGGCTGGCATCCATATACTCGAGGCAACCGCTACGGCGGCCATATCGGTGGCGCTATATCCGCCCGCCATGACGGTATCGACAAACCCCATCGAGGTTTGCGCTATTTGGGCAATAAAAACAGGCACACTGAGCCGAATAATGGCTCTTGCTTCATCGTGGTATTGCTGCACGTTGGCCTCAACATGTTTAAGTGAAAGGGAGGGAGGAATCGATTGCGCGCAATTATACGTGCCAGGAGGCGCGAAAAGGAAGCAAAAGCCGTGTCAATTTTGCATCCCGAACGAGAGCAAACAATGATGACACAAAGAATAGCCGACCAAGACAATGCGACCCTGATACGAGTCGCGTCGGTTAGCTTTGTGTTTGCACTTGGTGATAACGTTACACTGATTTATAGCGCTGCATTCAGTGGGCGTTATACGGTGCGTGGCTAAAAAATTTGCTCGTCATCCGCATCGACAAATAAGTTAACGGTTTTATGTAACTCGTCGATTTGCATGTTGTAGTGCACCGCATTACAGCAGTTGGGACAATCTTCGTAAAACTCTTGATTGCCGCCACTGAGATCCAGTGTGAGATCAATACGGTGTCCACAGTGCGGGCAGCTTACTAGCCGGTCAGTTATATCATCCATCGTCACAGCCCTTCTTTTATGACAAAGCGGTTACTGCCAGTATAGATGAGGATCGTAAGATGGATAAATGATGGACGTTGTTCTAAGAGGTGGCATTAACTACTGTATGCGCTTAATGCCACCCAGGAGACGATCGCTACAGCGACGAAAGATTATCCGCACTAAAAGCTTTTAGGCTGGCAAGCTTTTGATCGGCAATCACAAAGCGAGGATCTTCCCACTCATGCGCGGCCGGCACCACAATGGTTTTCATCGAGGCGGCTTTAGCCGCAAGTAAGCCGGTAAAGGAATCTTCAAAGGCGACGCAAGCGTCGGGCTCGACGCCCAAGGCGTTAGCGGCATTAAGATACACTTTAGGGTGGGGCTTACCGTATTTTAAATCCCCCGCCGACTCGACAATTTCAAATGCGTCGCTAAGCCCTAGCGCATCCAATGTCGGATGGATTAGGGTCAGTGGAGACGATGAGGCCAGACCGATTTTTAAGCCAGCTTGACGGCAAATTTGCAACGCGTCTTTAACGCCGGGCATCATGGGTTTTTCATCTTTAACCAGCTCAACCACGCGTGCGACGATTCGCGCTTGCACGTCAGCATTCGATGGCCCCTGCCAAGGCTGGGTACGTGCGTAGTGTTTCACAATTTCATCAATCCGCACGCCTGTGGTATCACGCGTATCTTGTAAACTGATAGAAACGCCGAGCTCGGTCAATACATCAATTTGCGCCCGTTGCCAGAACGGCTCTGAGTCGACCAATAGGCCATCCATATCAAATATTGCGGCAGATAACATCGCCAACCTCTATCTCAGTGTGTGTGTCTGGCATCCTACACCGTGAGTGTGAGTTTTGTCAGCAATTGTTCGGCTTGTGCAAGGTAGGGGCCGCCGAATAAATTGACATGGTTGAGCACATGATAAAGGTTATAAATATCTTTTCGTTGTTGATAACCCTCGTCTAATGGCCATTCAGCCTGGTAGCCGTTGTAAAAGCTTTGCGGGAAACCGCCGAATAGCTCTGTCATGGCGATATCGGCTTCGCGATCGCCCCAATAACAGGCCGGATCAAATAGTACTGGGCCGTTGACGGATAAACCGACATTGCCTGACCACAGATCGCCATGGAGAAGTGCAGGTTTGGGGCGATGGTTAGCCAGTTGCGCTTTGACGCCGTGAATGATGGTATCAATGTCGCCCAAATGCAGTGATTTTTCCGCTGCTAGTTGTAGTTGCCAGCCAATTCGTTGCTCAGCAAAGAAGTGACACCACTTGCGGTGCCAGCTGTTTCTTTGTTCGCTGGTGCCGATGAAGTTATCGTCATCGAATCCGTATTCGACTTGCTCCCCCCTGCGGTGATGACGCGCCAGTTGCTGACCGAATAAATAGGCTTGGGTATCGTCGAGCGATTTAATGGGTAGGAAATTGAGTACCAATGCTGCACTGTCTTTTACCGGCCCGACAAAATACACCCGCGGAACATGAATGTGCTCACTCATTGCCAGTTGGCGCAGGCCTTCGGCCTCGGCCTCAAACGCGGGCAGACATTCTCGCTGGTTGGTTTTAACGAAAAAGCGCTGCTCGCCCCCATCGCTAATGCAATAGGCGTCGTGGATGTCGCCACCGCCGATGGCGGTTTTTTCTCTGATCTCAAAATCAATATCGAGCTGTTCGGATAAATGTAGAGACAGTGCATGCCACATAAGCGACTCCGTTACATCGAGGTGAGGGGAGGTAACTGCCTACATATTAGTCTATTTTAGCTTTAGTGTTCTGTGGAGATGGCGGCAAATTGAATAAAAAACGGCTCATAAGGAGCCGTTTTTGCGGGTAAATACTTTACAGGCTAGGGAGTAAGCCAGAGGGCATTAGTCGGTTATAGGTACCGGTTTGCACCAGCGCATTGGCCTTTTCGATATCAGGCGCAAAGTAGCGGTCTTTGTCGTAAAACGGCACCACGCCGCGTAACTCGGCTTTGGCTTGCTCTAAGCGTTGAGAGGTTTTATTGGGCGCGCGAAAATCAATCCCTTGGCTGGCCGAAAGTAGCTCAACGGCCAAAATGCCGCGGGTGTTGGCACTCATGTCATGCAAGCGACGCGCAGCGAAAGTCGCCATGGAGACATGATCTTCTTGGTTGGCAGACGTGGGCAAGCTATCGATAGATGCCGGGTGAGCCAAAGTCTTATTTTCGCTTGCCAGTGCAGCAGCGGTGACTTGGGCGATCATAAAGCCGGAGTTGACCCCGCCGTTGTTGACCAAAAATGGCGGGAGTTTACTCAAGTTGCTATCAATCAGTAAGGCCATGCGGCGCTCTGATAAGCTGCCGATTTCGGCAATCGCGAGGGCTAAGTTATCCGCTACCATCGCGACCGGCTCGGCGTGGAAGTTGCCGCCGGAAATAATATCGCCATCGTCTGGGAACACGAGCGGGTTGTCAGATACGGCATTTGCCTCGGTGGTGAGCACGTCAGCGGCATGGCGAATTTGTTGCAAGCACGCGCCCATCACTTGTGGTTGGCAACGCAATGAGTAGGGGTCTTGCACTTTTTCACAATTTTGATGGCTGTTGCCAATGTCGCTACTTTCGCCCAGCAAGTGACGGTAAGCGGCAGCGGCATCCATTTGCGTTTGATGGCCACGCACGGCATGAATGCGTGGGTCAAACGGCCGGCGGCTACCAAGCGCGGCCTCTACCGACAATGCGCCACAGACAGTGGCCGCGGCGTATAAATCTTCGGCTTCAAACAAGCCTTCAAGCGCAAAAGCGGTAGAGGCTTGCGTGCCATTGAGCAGCGCGAGTCCTTCTTTTGGTCCAAGAGTGATGGGCGATAGGCCCGCAATTTTGAGTGCAGCCTCTCCAGAAATGACTTCCCCTTTGTACCGGGCTTGGCCTTCGCCGAGCAGTACTGTGCTCATATGTGCCAATGGTGCAAGATCGCCCGAGGCGCCGACTGAGCCTTTTTTGGGAATGCAAGGATACACCTGGTGATTAACCAGCGCTGCCAGTGCTTTTACGACTTCGAAGCGGATCCCGGAGTAGCCGCGCGCCAAGCTGGCTACTTTCAGTACGATCATAAGACGCACGGTGGCATCATCCATAAACTCGCCAATACCAGCGGCATGAGAGAGCACGATTGAGCGTTGCAGGGTTTCTAAATCGTCTAATTCAATCCGAGTATTAGCCAGCAAGCCAAACCCTGTGTTAATGCCATATACGACGCGGTCTTGAGCGAGGATGTCGGCGACGGTGTCGGTACTGGCTTTCATGGTGGCTTCAATGCCATCCGCAAAAGCAATCTGTACAGATTCACGGCTTACTTGCCGCAGTTGGGAAAGGGTGAGTTCGCCCGGTTGTAATGTCAGTGTGGTCATTTTGCTCTCCTTAGCGCAGCGGCTGGTTAGGTAAATCCAGCAGCGGCAGATCGAGTTGTTCTTCTTTGGCGCAATCAATGGCAATGTCATAGCCGGCATCGGCATGGCGCATCACCCCGGTGGCCGGATCGTTTCTGAGTACTCGCGCCACTCGTTGATGCGCATCGTCGGAGCCATCACACACAATCACCACGCCTGAGTGCTGAGAAAAGCCCATGCCGACACCGCCACCGTGGTGCAATGATACCCAGGTTGCACCGGATGCCGTGTTGAGCATGGCGTTCAGCAATGGCCAGTCTGACACGGCATCAGAGCCATCTAGCATGCCTTCGGTTTCACGGTTGGGACTTGCGACTGAGCCTGAGTCAAGATGATCACGGCCAATGACGACCGGCGCTTTGAGCTCGCCATTTTTTACCATATCGTTAAAGGCAAGCGCTAAGCGTGCACGATCTTTGACCCCAACCCAGCAGATACGGGCAGGTAAACCTTGAAATTGAATACGTTCTTTGGCCATATCAAGCCAGTTGTGGAGATGCGGATCATCAGGGATCAGCTCTTTCACTTTTTGGTCGGTTTTATAGATATCTTCTGGATCACCAGATAACGCCACCCAGCGGAACGGGCCAATGCCTTGACAGAATAATGGACGAATATACGCCGGTACAAATCCTGGAAAATCAAAAGCATTATTGACGCCAACTTCTAGCGCCATTTGACGGATGTTATTGCCGTAATCCAAGGTTGCTGCGCCGCGTGTTTGCAGATCGAGCATCGCTTTAACTTGTACGGCCATCGAGGCTTTCGCGGTTTTGACCACCTCGGCTTCGTTGTCTTTACGCTGTGCCGCGGCTTGCTCCATGGTCCAGCCTTGCGGCAGATAACCGTTAAGGGGATCGTGGGCCGAGGTTTGGTCGGTGACCACATCGGGGGTGATATGACGTTCCACCAGCTCTGGGAAAATATCGGCTGCATTGGCCAATAAGCCAATCGACACGGGCTTGCCTTGTCGTTTTGCTTCTTCAATCATGCCGAGTGCTTGGTCCAAGGATGTCGCTTTGCGGTCGACGTACCCCGTACGTAAGCGGTAATCGATGCGGCTTTCATCGCATTCAACCGCAATCATAGAAAAGCCTGCCATGGTCGCGGCGAGTGGCTGCGCGCCCCCCATGCCCCCCAGACCGCCAGTTAAGATCCAGCGGCCTTTGGCGTCGCCATTAAAGTGTTGTTTCGCCACCGCGACAAACGTCTCGTAGGTGCCTTGCACAATGCCTTGCGAGCCAATGTAAATCCAGCTGCCTGCCGTCATCTGGCCGTACATCATCAGCCCTTGCTTATCGAGCTCGTTAAAATGTTCCCAGTTTGCCCAATGCGGGACCAAGTTAGAGTTGGCAATCAATACACGTGGTGCATCTTTGTGAGTAGGAAAGACCCCCACAGGTTTGCCGGATTGTACCAGCAAGGTTTGATCGTCGTTCAGGCGTTTTAGTACCTCGACAATCTTGTCGAAACATTGCCAATTGCGGGCAGCTCGGCCAATGCCACCATAGACCACCAAACCATTAGGATGCTCGGCCACGTCAGGGTGTAGGTTATTCATCAGCATACGAAGCGGCGCTTCGGTTAACCAACTTTTTGCATTAAGCTCAGGCCCGGTAGGGGCTTTCACGGTGCGTGAATCGAAACGTGGGTCCGTCATGGTTATTCTCCTTGATCGTTGATGGGGTGCGAGCCTGCTTGCTGCGGACAAGATTGATGCGGACAAGCTGTGTGAATCATGGTCCACGCCATACGCGCGGCTAAGCGACTGGTTTGCTGGTCGCGGTCATAATGGGGGTTTACTTCTGTGATATCGCAAATAGGGACGGGAATGTGTTGCTTCTGCGCAACGGTAAACAGGTGCCGAATTAACGGCTCAATCACCACGACTGGCACGCCGTAAGCTGCAGGGGCGCTCACCCCAGGCGCGACACTAGCGGGAAACACATCCATATCGACAGTAAGATAGAGATAATCACAGCCTTGAATAAACTGGGTTAATCGCGCTTTTAACGCCGGTAATGCGTCTACCTGCATATTGATATCTTCTTCTACCCAGCAATGGCGTTGCTCGGCTTTATCGAACAGCGCTTGGGTATTGCTGGTGCGGCTTACGCCAAGGCAGGCATAGTGGAATGGCCAACCTTTTTTGTCACAATATTGGGCGATTTGTGCGAAGGGTGTGCCTGAGCTGCCGGCGTGACTGCGCCCTTGTGGCGTGCGCAAATCAAAATGAGCATCAAAGTTAATAATACCAATCTTAGGCGGCTGCGCGGAGTCGTTGACATGGGAGTGTGTCAAATGACGGGATAAGCCCTGAAAGCTCGCCCATGCAGTTTCATGGCCGCCGCCTAGGGTTAAGACCCGGTGCTGTGGCAACGAACGATGGATTTGCTGACTTAATCCTTGCTGGGCCAATACCAGATCTGCGTCATCACATACCACGGTTCCGCCGTCATAAAGCGGATGACTGTTATGCCAGGCGAGGTTTGCCAGTGCTTGTCGCAGCGCTTCAGGGGCAAGGGCTGCACCGAGGCGGCCTTGATTACGCGCTACCCCTTCATCGCAGGCAAACCCATAGATCACGACACCTGGCGGCTGTTCGACGCTGTTATCGTAGGCGCTGATGGTTTGGTGCAAACGCAGACCGCGCTCCCCATCCTCTGGATCAATACGTCCTTGCCACACGGTCATATCAGCAGGAAGATGTTTCATTCTTGATTCTCCTGGTGGGGCGTGCTCTGCGGAGTCGGTGTTGCGGGATACCAGATCCCGTTGACCACTCTTCCGACTAAGGGCGCCGTGCCGACCATATAACTGAGCTCGGCTGGGGTGTCGCACTGCCAAACGGCAAAATCGGCATCAAACCCAACCGCGATTTGACCTTTGTTTGTTAAGCCCAGTGCTTGGGCGGCATGACGGGTAACGCCGTAAAGGTTCTCTTTGGGCGTGAGGCCAAATAAGGTGGAAGCCATGTTCATCATGAGCGTCAATGAGGCAAAGGGCGAGGTGCCGGGGTTGAAGTCAGTGGCGAGCGCCATGGGGACATGATGTTCACGTAATGCTTCAATCGGTGGTATTTGGGTTTCACGTAAAAAGTAAAACGCGCCGGGAAGCAGGGTTGCCACAGTGCCAAATTCGGCCAAAATCTGGGTGTCAGCCTCTGACAAATACTCAATATGATCCACCGAGTAGGCCCCGGCTTTGGCCGCCGCCACACTGCCGCCCAGGTCGCTTAATTGCTCGGTATGGGCTTTAATGTTGAGTCCATGAGCATTGGCCGCCGCATAGATTTTTTCGGCTTGGTCGACGCTAAAGGCAATGTTTTCACAGAACACATCCACGGCGTCAGCAAGCTGTTGCTCCGCCGCGGCCGGGATAATGGATTGACAGATATGCGCAATATAATGATCCGCATCGTGTTGATATTCCGGCGGTATAGCATGAGCGGCGAGCAAGGTCGTAGAGACATTCACGGGTAAATGCTGCTCGATAGCTTTCGCCACCCGAAGCATCTTTAGCTCATCGTCGAGGGTTAACCCATAGCCTGATTTTATTTCAATTGTTGTGACGCCGTCACGCATTAAAGCTTCGGCACGTGGCAAAGCGAGGGCAAGTAATTCTGCGTCACTCGCCGCCCGCGTCGCTTGCACTGTGGAGAGAATTCCGCCGCCTTGTTCAGCTATGGTTTGGTAAGGCACGCCATTAAGGCGCTGCTCAAACTCGTCCGCGCGATTGCCCGCAAAAACAAGGTGAGTGTGGCTATCAATGAGTCCGGGTGTCACCAATCTTCCGTTTAACGACTGTTTGGGCCAGTCAAGCTGCTCGGCATCTTGGCCAAGTGCAACAATTTTGCCGTTTTCAACCGCAATCGCGCTATGGTCTTGGCATTGGTAGCCGTCGCTATTGTGGATATCGCTGGCCATCGTGACCAGTTTTGCATCGGTATATAGGTGTCTCATGATGATGGCCTTACCGCTCATTAAATGTCTATACAAATGTATAGACAAATAAGGTGGCAGACACAAGAGGGAATGTAAAAGAACGGTAAAAAATTGTGATCGGTTCGATCTAAATGAAGTTATCTATCCGTTCTCGACGTGAGCTTATAGCGCGATCCTGGATGGTACAGCAAGGCGGCACTGACGAGGGTTTGTTGGCTCCAGGTCCGACGGTGTAATAATAAACAGGGTTCGTCTGATCGCATCGCGAGGGCTTGCTGAATGGTCGAGCTCGCTTGAATGGCTTCGACTGTATGCTCAATGGTATTCACTGGGCAAACCGTCGATAAATACTCGTTTGGGGTAGTTTGATTAAAGTCTTGTGCTAAGTAGTCGGGCGCCAAAGCCGGATTGACCCAGCGCTGTTCAAGTTGCAACGCGATCGCATCACCGTAATGAACAATCTCACTATAAAAGACGGAGGTACCCACCATAACGCCTAAGCGCATAGCAACATCAGCCGGTGCAGAAATGCATTTCAATGTGCGAATATCACTGTGATAAGTTTGCCCGCGAGCGTTAACCTCATCGGCGATATTACGAATATCCATTAACGGGGATTCGGCTTTGGGCTCAGTGACAAACGTCCCCAATCTAGGTGTGCGCTCCAGTAAGCCTTCAGCGACTAAATCGCGCACGGCTTTGTTCACCGTCATGCGGCTGACGTTAAATTGATCGCACAATTCGTATTCGGTCGGAATACGTGTCCCCACAGGCCAAACCCGAGCTTCAATTTTCTCTTGAATAAAGGTTTTAATTTGTTGATAGCGGGGCGCATTGGCCATAGATTGTTCCTGTCATTATTGTGTATACAAATCAGCATTGCTGAAGTCTAGTGCAAAATCAAGCGGATGATAGGGCGATACTCGTGAATCATTCGTTGGACGGCGAAGAAATTCTTGACGGGATGACTTGCATCACAAATGTCGGATCTTCATAATCAAAACCCTACTCACACTGTGCGGTTACTTACTAATCGCAAAATACACGTTCATGTGCCACTTGGTGTGTGGCACCACTGAGAAGGATTGTTATCAATGCCTCTAATTACTCTCCCTGACGGCAGTCAGCGTTCTTTTGACCACCCAGTTTCAACCTACGACGTTGCCAATGACATTGGTCCTGGCCTCGCTAAAGCTTGTATTGCGGGCCGTGTTGACGGCAAACGCGTTGATGCGTGTGACTTGATTGAGCACGATGCACAGCTCGAAATTATCACCGCAAAAGACGATGATGGGCTTGAGATTATTCGCCACTCGTGTGCGCACCTTTTAGGGCATGCGATTAAGCAACTTTTCCCTGATACCAAGATGGCGATTGGCCCAACCATCGATAGTGGTTTCTATTACGATATCGATATGGATCGCTCGCTCACCCAGGATGACCTGGATGCAATTGAAAAACGCATGAAAGAGCTGGTGAAAACCAAGTATCAGGTTGTGAAGAACACGGTCAGCTGGCAAGAAGCACGTGATACCTTTGAATCACGTGGTGAACCGTACAAGATTGAAATCTTGGACGAGAATGTCTCTCGCGATGACCGTCCGGGCTTGTATCACCACGAAGAATACATCGACATGTGTCGTGGTCCACATGTACCGAACATGAGCTTTTGTCAAAACTTTAAAATTTTGAACGTGGCTGGCGCGTATTGGCGTGGTAACAGCGACAACAAGATGCTGCAACGAATCTACGGCACCGCCTTTCCTGATAAAAAGCAACTGAAAGCACACCTGGTGCGTTTAGAAGAAGCGGCGAAGCGTGATCACCGTAAACTGGGTAAGCAGCTTGATTTGTATCATATGCAGCAAGAAGCGCCTGGGATGGTATTCTGGCACCACAATGGCTGGACGATTTTCCGTGAGCTTGAGCAATTTATCCGTGCGAAGTTGACCGAATACGACTACCAAGAAGTGAAAGGTCCGTTGATCATGGACCGCGTGTTGTGGGAGCGCTCTGGCCACTGGGACAAATATGCTGATTACATGTTTACCACCCAGTCAGAAAGCCGTGAGTATGCACTTAAGCCAATGAACTGCCCAGGTCACGTACAGATTTTTAACCAAGGGTTAAAGTCTTACCGTGATTTACCGCTGCGTATGGCAGAATTTGGTAGTTGTCACCGTAATGAGCCATCCGGTGCGCTGCATGGTTTAATGCGTGTGCGTGGCTTTACCCAAGACGATGCGCATATCTTCTGTACCCCAGAACAGGTACAAAAAGAAGTCAGTGCGTGTATCGAAATGGTCTACGAGACGTACCAAACCTTTGGTTTCAACAACATCGAAGTCAAACTTTCTACACGCCCAGAAACGCGTGTTGGCTCTGACGAGATGTGGGATCGTGCAGAAAAAGCCTTGCACGAAGCCTTAACGGCGATGGATATTCCGTTTGAAATTCAAGAAGGTGAGGGGGCGTTTTACGGGCCTAAGATTGAGTTTACGTTACATGATTGCCTGGATCGTGCTTGGCAATGTGGTACAGTACAACTAGATTTCGCGCTTCCTGAGCGTTTAAGTGCCACGTATGTAGGCGAAGACAACGAACGTCACACACCTGTGATGATTCACCGTGCTATCCTCGGTTCGTTGGAACGTTTCATCGGTATTCTGATTGAAGAATACGCTGGACACTTCCCAACGTGGCTATCACCGCAGCAAGCTGTGGTGATGAATATCACGGATAAACAAGCAGATTATGCGCAAGAGATTGCGAAAAAACTGCAAAAAGCTGGATTTAGAGCCTCTGCGGACTTGAGAAACGAGAAGATTGGCTTTAAAATCCGCGAACACACTTTGAAGCGTGTACCGTATATGCTCGTTTGTGGTGACCAGGAAATGGAAGCTGGCGAAGTAGCAATACGTACCCGTAAAGGTAAAGATTTGGGTAAAATTAAGATTGATGACTTCCTTGCTCAATTGCAGCAAGAAGTGCAAGATCGAACACTCAATATTGTGGAGGAATAAGGTATTAAAGGCGCAAGAAAAGCCCCGGCAAAGAAAAACGCTCATCGTCTAAACAACGAAATTCGTGGTGTCAAAGAAGTTCGATTGTCTGATGACAGCGGCGAACAACTCGGTATCGTCCCTTTTGATGAAGTACTCGCCAAAGCAGAAGAGGCGACTCTTGACTTGGTTGAGATCAGTCCGAACGCTGAGCCGCCGGTTTGTCGTATCATGGATTACGGCAAATTCCTTTACGAGAAGAGTAAAGCTGCGAAAGAGCAGAAGAAAAAGCAAAAGACTATTCAGGTTAAGGAAGTTAAATTCCGTCCTGGCACAGATGTAGGCGACTATCAGGTAAAACTACGCAACCTGGTTCGCTTCATTGAAGAGGGCAACAAGGTCAAGGTCACTATCCGATTCCGCGGGCGCGAAATGGCGCACCAAAGCATCGGTGTTGACGTGCTGAACCGCTTGAAGGAAGACACTGCTGAAATCGCTTCAGTAGAAAGTTTCCCGACTCGCATCGAAGGCCGTCAAATGATCATGGTCCTGGCCCCAAAGAAGAAGTAATTCTGGCTTCCAAGTAACAAGCGGCTGCGCCTGTTAGGTGTAGCCGCTTTGTTCGCCAAATTGCTATATTATTAACACAATGCGGAGTTATCATCATGTCTAAGATGAAATCCAACAAAGGTGCTGCTAAGCGTTTCAAGAAAACTGCTGGTGGCTTTAAGTACAAGCGTGCAACCAAGCGTCATATCTTGACTAAACGTACTACTAAGAACAAGCGTCAGCTGCGTCCAAATGCTGTTCTGCCTGCGTGCGAAAACGCGCAAGTAGCTCGCATGCTGCCATACGCATAAGTTTTTAGTTTTATAATTTAGTTTAGGAGAGAGATAATGGCTCGCGTAAAACGTGGTGTACAAGCTCGTGCACGTCACAAGAGTGTAATGAAGCAGGCGAAAGGTTACTATGGTGCGCGTTCACGCGTCTACCGCGTAGCTTTTCAGGCGGTAACGAAAGCAGGTCAATATGCTTATCGTGACCGTCGCAACAAGAAACGTCAATTCCGTCAACTGTGGATCGCGCGTATTAACGCAGCGGCTCGCCAAAACGGTATGTCATACAGCCGTCTGATTAACGGTCTTAAAAAGGCATCTATCGAAATCGATCGTAAGATCCTTGCCGATATCGCGGTATATGACAAAGCAGCATTCTCTGTGCTGGTAGAAAAAGCGAAAGCTTCACTGTAAGTTTTACAGTAAAGAATTGCTAAAAAAGGAGAGCCTCGGCTCTCCTTTTTGCTATTCATACCTGCCTATATAATTTAACCCCCAACTACCTTACTGAAAAAGAAGCATTGTTAGAGCAGGGATTGAGCATCGAAAGGGATGTGATATTAAAAAAGAGGCCAATCGGCCTCTTTTTGATTTAACTATCACCATAGGGGTTAGGCAATTTGTACTTGTTGTTGCTCGATTTCTTCACTGGGCGTAGCATTGGATTCAGCGCCGTGCATCCAGCGGATCAGCGTACCGGATAGAGTCAGCAAGATCAGACCTGAAATCGCTGCTGTCGCGGCAATGCCACCGAAGATCGCCATGGCACCATAGTCACCCACATGCGAACCAATAATACCTGCAACATAGTTAGCAATCGCGTTAAAGCCAAACCAAGCGCCCATCATTAGAGAGGCCAAACGCAGTGGTGCGAGTTTGGTGACCAGCGATAAGCCAATTGGAGAGAGGCAAAGTTCGCCTAACGTGTGGAAGAAGAACGCGCCCACTAGCCAGAACATCGAGGTTTTCACCGTGGTGTCGCCGCCTTGCTCTAACACGGCCCCGATCATGCACAAAAAACCAAGCGCCAGCATAAATAACGCCATGGCAAATTTGACCGGTGAGCTAGGCTCTTTAGAACCCAGACGCACCCACAATGATGCCGCTATAGGCGCACAGACAATGATGAAGAAAGGGTTGAGTGACTGGAACCAAGCCGCTGGGATTTCAAACCCACCCACCATGCGATCCGTGTACTCCTGGGTGTAAATATTCATCAACCCGCCAGCCTGTTCAAAGCCAGCCCAGAAAATGATCACGAACAAACCCATCAATAAGATGACTTTAAGGCGATCGATTTCTTGCTTGGTCAATGGTGCATTGGTCTTAGAATGATTGGCATCTCGTGCTTGTTGTGCTGCGGGAACACGACCGATATTACCTAGCCAAGTGTTGGCCATGGTTAGCTGGATGATCAAGCTAATCACCATACCAATACCGGCAGCAAAAAAGCCATATTGCCAGCCGTAAGCGCTGCTCACCGTGCCCGCAACAAAGCCGGCTAATAATGAGCCAATGTTGATGCCCATATAAAAGATGGTAAACGCACCATCACGACGATGATCGCCTTCATGATAAAGGTCACCCACCATCGTCGAGATGTTGGGTTTAAATAGGCCAGAGCCCGCAATCAGTATGGCTAAGCCAGCATATAAAGTGTGTACCCGAGTTTCCGCACCTAATTTAGGAATAAACCGCTTCGTATAACTGACCCAACAATTTCAGCAATCGTCGTTGATGCTCTCGTACACCGGTAATGA
>NZ_MUFR01000043.1:0-24533 GCF_001996185.1 Salinivibrio costicola subsp. alcaliphilus | reverse complement strand
GGTACAGATTTGTTTTGGTGTTGTAAAACATCAAAGCGAATACCACCCGCAAGTGGTTACATAACCCTTTACGGATGGTTCGGAGAGATGGTATCTACAAGCCGTGTTACTAAAGTTATTAAAGACAGGCTTGGTAAGCCGTAGCGACAGCTTGCGATTGATCCCAGTAGACTTTCAACTCATTACCAGCACGACCGCAGAAATCAGCGAATATGTTACACAGCGCTCATTTGGTCGCCAACTTTACTATGAGTTATCCTCAAACGAACTCCCTATTTCGCCACTAAGAAAACGCAGAGAAGACATCGAACATCTTGTCCAGCAGCTTGTTAGCCATTACGAGCGTCGCCACAATGTAACCCTCTCGATAGAACAAGTGGCATTGGAAGCGTTAATGAATTTTCGTTGGCCAGGAAATAACTCCGAGTTAAGAAACCGAATTGAGCGCATCTTGCTTAATCGAGGTTCAAACTTGATCAAACTGAGTGATATTCCTGAGGACATAAAATTGAACGCCCATCATCGTACAGATAATACGCCGATCATAACCCTAGAAGAAGCCGAGAAAAGAGCCATTGTTCAGGCTTGGAATCAATGTAATGGGAAAATGAACGAGATGGCCAAAGCACTGCAAATTGGACGCACGACACTATGGCGAAAAATCAAAAAATTTGGCTTACATGAACAGATGGAGTGGTACTAACGAGTCATATTAAAAAGTCATATAAAAAAACCGGCGTTGAACGCCGGTTTATACGTAGAGGAACGCTATGCCTGCAAAGACAGTTGGCGAATCTGAGCTTTGAGTCCAGGCAGCAGGCTAGCACTAGCGCTGAACTTACGAAGACCAATACCAAGTAACATCTGTGTTGCGTTCGGATCACCCGCCATCTCACCACACATGCTCACGGGAATACCAGCACGCTCACCGGCAGCACACGTCAATTCAATGGCTTTTAATACCGACGGTTCAAAGTAATTCACAAGCTCTGCGACTGCCGTATTGCCGCGATCTGCCGCCATAACATATTGCGTCAAATCATTGGTACCAATAGAAAAAAAGTCAACTTCTTGCGCCAACGCATCCGCATTTAGGACAGCAGCGGGTACTTCTATCATAATACCGACAGGAAGCTTACTTGCATCCATCCCTAGCTGCTGAGCTTGATGCGCCAACAATGCTTTCACTTTTTTTACTTCTTCAACCTGCGCGACCATGGGTATCATCAGTTGAATATTCGGCTGTACCTGAAACGCCTTTAAAATCGCGCGCAGTTGCGTGTTAAATAAAGCTTCATGCTTGAGGCACAAACGTACCCCTCTCAAGCCTAAAAAAGGATTATCTTCCTCAGGCATAGGATAAGCCGCTAGAGGTTTATCCCCTCCCACATCGAGACTACGAATGGTGAGTGGTTTATCGCCGAGCGCAGCGGCAATGTCTCGATAAACTTGGTATTGTTCATCTTCAGTCGGTAAGGCTTCACTGTCTTGGAATAGAAACTCGGTACGAAATAGACCAACACCTTCTGCCCCCGATGTTAACGCATTTTCCAAATCATTCGGTCCACCAATATTCGCTAAAACGGGAATAGCGATACCATCGCGAGTCATCGCCACTTGCTGTGCGCTCGCTAGCGCACTTTTTCGCGCGTTTTGCCATTCAATTTTCTGTGCGTCTAGCGCCTGCTGTATCTCATCTGACGGCGCAAACCATAAGTGCCCTTTGAAGCCATCAAGCGTCACCATTTGACCTGACCGAACGGCATCGAGACACCCTTGCGCTTTTACCATCGCGGGGATCCCCATCGCGCGAGCAAGTATCGCACTATGGGACGTTTTACCGCCTTCACTTAAACAAATACCGAGCACTTTTTCTTTATCTAATCCAGCCACATCCGAGGGCATAAGGTCATGGGCCAATAAAATACTTGGCTCCTGAATCTCAATGGCCTGAGGCTTGGCACCTGTCATTTCAATCATCACTTGGCGGGCAATATCATGTACATCAGCTTCACGTTCGCGCATGTATAGCGTCTCAGCATGACGATATTCTTCCGCCAGCGCGTGAAGGGTTTCTAGCCAAGCTTGCTCGGCAATCATGCCTGACTGAATATGCGATTCGACCGATTGCCACAATTCAGGGTCACTTAACATCATGCTATGCGCCGAAAATATGTCTCCTTTCGCTTGCTTTGCTTGACGTTGTAAACGTTGAACAACACACTCTATCGCTTGCTTAACATGCGTAATTTCATCGGTTTTATGACCAAAGGGACGATCGGGTACGGGTGGCATGTCACTGGTAAAAAGAACAACGGGCGCCGTTACAATACCTTCATTCACGCTAATCCCCGTGATCGCACCTTCAATGGTTTGCGCATTCACCTCATACTGTAATGCATCAACTTCATCGCTTTGATGTTCGAGAGCACCATCATCAACGGCCTGTTTTTCGCCAAAGTGATCATGTGCGAGAGCTTTAAATGCTGCTATCGCATCCACGGCTTGGGAACCAAGGGCATGTATGGTTATGGTCTCATTGCAACGGACACCAAGCTTCGCAATACTATTGAGACTTTTTGCATTGACCTGTCGGTCGCCCTTTTGTAGCCAGAGTTGACAGTCAAAGCGCGCCAGTGCGCCAACAATGGCGGCGGCTGGCCGAGCATGTAATCCATGCGGATTTTGCACGATCCAGTCGTATGTCAGCGCTTCTTTGTCCTGCTTCGCCGTTTGCGCGGGTTCCGCATTTGTTGATGGCTGATCACCTAGATGCGCTTGTTTTACACCCAAGGCATTCTGCGCTTCCTCAACCACGGTTGCCAACGGTAACCCTGCCGCTGCTGCCACCGATGCCGCCATCGTCCCTTCGACGATGGGCGCTGATATTAACGTCACACTTTCCTTTATTTGATCATCAAGGAGATCTAGCGCCATTTCTGCACTTAGCAATGCGCTTCCGAGATCCATCAAGACAATAACGCCTTTTTCATCATTCACCCGCTCTATCGCTTCCATGACAGCAATGGTATCGGTACCTATCGGGTTTTCAGGATCATCAACACCTGCAGCAATGGCGATATTCGCTTTGCCTTGGGTCATTTGGGTCGCTAATTCAGCGACCCCCTCAGCAAGGCGACGACTATGAGAGACAACAACAATTCCCACCATCTTAATTACCTGCTATTGCTTGCTTTAGTGCTTTAATCATTAATAGAGAGGACGTAGCACCGGGATCTTGATGACCGATACTGCGCTCACCTAAATAGCTCGCTCGTCCTTTTTTCGCTTGCATTTCAATGGTGGCTAATACATTCGCTTCTGCGAGCTCAACCATCTCATTATGTAAGTGATCAGCACTTGTGCCCTTATCTAACGATGCCTTTATACTCGTCAAAACCGGTAGCCAAACATCACACATGGTTTTGTCGCCTAATTCAGCTTTACCACGAGAAACCACACCATCGACCCCACTTTTTAGCGCGTCGATCAGCTCTTCAAAGGTTAATTGTTCTCGAGTCCCGACAGCCGCCGCTGTGCGAATAAATAACGTGCCATATAAAGGGCCACTCGCGCCTCCGACACTAGACAATAATGTCATTCCCGTATTTTTTAGAATGCTACCAATGTTTTGCTCGACAATTTGTGGCAGTTTTTCCGCGACTTTCTTAAAACCACGATTCATGTTGAGACCATGGTCGGCATCGCCGATATCACGATCAAGATCCGTGAGAAAATCTTGGTTGTCTTGATAGGTCGTCGCACACAACTCTAACCAGTGAATAATATGTGTTTTTTCAATTTGCATGTTATTTCCCCTGTTACCAGTTGATTGCGGCAGTATCAACGGGTGCATCAAAAAGTTCTAACATCTCTTTATCCGCTTTGAGTAAGGTGATTGACACCCCTTCCATATCAAGCGACGTACAGAAGTTACCTACCCTATTTCGTACGATGCGGAATCCCGCTTGCTCGCAGTTATGCGCTAGACGGCGATACACGCCGTAAAGCTCAGAAATTGGCGTGCCTCCCATACCATTGACCATCACGATGTAGTCATGATCGGCAGAAAAAGGCTCAATACTAGACACGACCTCATCCCATTCGCCTTCTTCACGATTCCAAATCCGTAACGTGCGCTGATAAGGTGCGTTTTCAGCGAGTTCAGCAAACATGTCATCCACCAAAGTATCGACGTCTGTGTATTGCATGCGTTTAATACCAGGCTCACCATGGATACCAACACCAAACTCCACTTCATTATCTTCTAAGATAAACGACGGCTTACCTGCGGCTGGCACGACACAAGCATTAAGCGCGACACCAAAGGATCGGCACTGGTTATTGACGCGTCGAGCAAGCGCTTCACACTGTGCCAACGTATAACCTTTACTTGCCGCAGCGCCGACTAATTTCTCCACTAACACAGTACCTGCCACGCCACGACGGCCAGCGGTGTAAAGGCTATCTTTTACGGCCACATCATCATCCACCAAGACTGATCCAACACTGATACCATCGGTATGAAGTAGCTCCACGGCCGTTTCAAAATTCAACACATCGCCCGTGTAGTTTTTAATGATAAAAAGCACGCCCTCACCGGTGTTTACTTGGTTACCACACTCATACATTTGATCCGGTGTGGGCGATGTAAAGACTTCTCCCGGGCACGCTCCAGTCAACATACCCTTACCAATAAAACCCGCATGCAATGGCTCATGACCACAACCGCCACCAGACACTAACGCGACTTGTCCTGGTGTTTCCTCATGCCACATATAACGAGGTTCGTAATTGGCCTTTAACTCAGGACGGGACAACGCGAGGCCTTCCATTTGTTGCAAGACAACATCATCGACTTGATTGATTAGCTTTTTCATCGTTCTATCTCATTCCATTTATTTTCACGTAGGGTATGAACTCATCTTAAGCAGAGAAAACAGGGGCTCAACAAAAATAATTTTGTTCCATAGTGGAACAATTTATCTTTTTATTTCGTTTCAATATGGAACATGAATGACGCAAACAGTCTGAATAGTGATCAATGCCATAAAGCAGGGTTTGTCGTTTTTTCTTTCGCGACGGATTTGACACTGCGGTCATAAAAGCTCTATTCAAATCCTCGATATCCTTTCTCGTTTGAGCTGTCAGTCCTAATATAGCGCCTTCCCTACAATGGTTTTTCATTGCAGAAAACACACAGAATAAAGAATAAAGGTCTGAATTATGGACAAAATAATTATTAGCCCCAGTAAATACGTCCAAGGTGAGCAAGTACTGAGCTCGATTGCACACTATGTAAAAAGTCTTGGTGAGAAACCATTAGCCATCGCTGATGCGTTCGTGACCGACTTGGTGGGTGCAGAGGTAAAACAGAGTTTTGCTGATGAAGAGATATCACTCGCAACCAATATTTTTAATGGCGAGTGTTCGCGTGCTGAGATTGAGCGCATCACCGATATTTGTGCGACACAGCAACATGATGTCATCGTCGGTATTGGCGGCGGGAAAACATTAGATACGGCAAAATCCGTTGCTTTCTATACCAAAATTCCCGTTGTTGTTGTGCCGACCATCGCGTCTACAGATGCGCCAACGTCGGCTCTCGCTGTTATCTATACCCCAGAAGGTGAATTTTCTGAATACTTGATGATTCCTAAAAATCCGGACATGGTGATCATGGATACGTCGATCATCGCTAAAGCACCGGTTCGCTTACTGGTTTCCGGGATGGGTGACGCGCTATCAACTTACTTTGAAGCTCGTGCAAATATGACGTCAGGTAAAGCAACCATGGCCGGTGGGCTTGCGACCCGGTCCGCGCAAGCGCTAGCAAAACTGTGTTATGAAACATTACTTGAAGATGGCTTAAAAGCGAAAATCGCAGTAGAAAATGGTGTGAGTACCAAGGCGGTAGAAAACATTATTGAAGCCAACACCTACCTAAGCGGTATCGGTTTTGAGAGCAGTGGCCTAGCCGGCGCACATGCCATCCATAACGGTCTCACCAAGCTTGAGGAGTGCCACCACCTTTACCATGGCGAGAAGGTGGCATTTGGTACACTTGTTCAACTCGTACTCGAAAACGCGGCAATGGAAGAGATAAATACCGTCCTCGCTTTCTGCCGTTCCGTTGGCCTACCGACCAATCTTTTTGATATGGGCGTAAAAACGCTGAATCATACGACGTTGCGTGCGGTGGCAGAAGCATCAACTGCTGAAGGAGAGACTATCCATAACATGCCATTTCCTGTAACGGCAGATAATGTTTATTCCGCAATTTTAACGGCGCATCAACTGGGTCAATAGTGCATCGCCTACCGCATAAATTGAGACATATCGGATCATAAAAAAACGCCCAGCAAGGTGGCTGGGCGGGAATGGAAGGTCAACCACTGGCTGACGCAACATCAGAACAAGAACATTGCACTGATAATTACGCAGTGCAATGTTTGTTGGTTCACTGGCAATAAAGGATTAATCAAACGGCGTCGAATCACCACGACCCTGGCGTCGAATTTCAGGCGCACCGTCGCTAAAATCGACCACCGTCGTTGGATGCTCACCCAACACCCCACCGTGCATGATCAAATCCACACTGTGTTCTAAATGATCGCGTATCGCTTCGGGATCGGATTCGGTGAAATCATTACCGGGCAGAATCAGCGAGGTCGACATTAATGGCTCACCCAAGGCTTCGAGCAAATCTAGGGCGATTTGATTATCGGGAACACGAATGCCAATGGTCTTACGTTTTGGATTCATCAAACGTTTTGGCACTTCTTTGGTCGCTTTAAAAATAAAGGTATACGACCCTGGGGTATTGTTCCGGATTAGCCGAAACGCAACATTATCCACCCGTGCATACAGTGAAAGCTCAGAAAGATCGCGACATAGCAACGTAAAATTATGATCTTTATCGAGATCACGAATACGGCAAATACGCTCTAGCGCTTGTTTATTCTCAAGCTGACAGCCAAGCGCATAGCCCGAATCAGTCGGATAAATAATCACCCCACCGTTTCGCACAATTTCCACCGCTTGCTTGATCAGCCGCGCCTGCGGATTCTCTGGGTGGACATAAAAAAACTGACTCATGGTTCCTCCTGCTGTAGCTTGACCACGTTTTGGATGCGCACCGCAACCCAGCGATAGTGGCCGACGCGCCGGATAATCCTTATTATCCTTCTATTGTAACGCGTCTGACTGGTTGCTATCTAGTTGATTTATTGATTGCTGTTTCTGCTCGGCAGCCTCTAACCATGCCCAATTCCACCAAAGCGGCTGGCAGTCTTTAGGCAGCCATAGATTTCGGCCTAGCTCTGTCCATGGTGAAGGGTAATGAAAATCTGAGCCCAATGAGGCCAATAAGCCATAGTCCCGCGCGTAGTCAGCGAGCAAACGACGTTCTTGTTGCGACTGCTGAGGGAGTGCGACTTCGATGGCATCGCCTTTCGCCTCAGAAAACGCCGTTAGCAGTCGCTTCAGCCACTTAGCCTTGAGTTTGTATCGGCCCGGGTGAGCGAGTACTGCCTGTCCACCGGCTTGGTGAATCACCTCAACGGCCTCTGCAATCGAACACCAATTTGGCGGCGCATACCCCGTATTGCCTCGAGTTAAAAAGCGCTTAAAACAAGCCTGCATGGTTTTCGCGTGGCCCTGCTCCACCAGCCAGCGGGCAAAATGCGCACGAGTTAGCGGTGCATCACCGGCCAGCTCACGTGCACCCGCTAACGCGCCTATATAATGCGAGCGCTCTAGCCGTGCAGCAATCAACTCCGCCCGTTGTTGGCGTCGCTCAGCTTGCTCGGCAATCAGCGCGATTAATGCCGGATGGTGCGGATCGATATTTAAGCCCACAATGTGAATATCAAAGTTTTGCCACAGAGTAGAAATCTCAATACCGCTGACCAAGGTAAGGGGCAGCGCTTGGCGGTCAATTTCTGCTTGCGCATCCACCAGCCCGGCAGTGGTGTCGTGATCGGTAATCGCCAACACCCCCACACGGCGCTCAACCGCACGCTGCACTAAATCTTGGGGCGATAAACGGCCATCTGAGGCCGTCGTGTGACTATGTAAATCAATGATCATGGTGTATCGGGTTTCCTTAATATGTCCACGCACTCTGGTGATGCTAACGCAAGCAAGTTAATGCACGTACGCGAACACTATTGATTCATTTGTTATTTTTTATGGTGCGCTTTTTCAGCACTTTTTCTGCATTCTTTTGGTTTTCCCCGTTGACACAGAGACAAAATATCAGTTTACTAGTACACAAGTTAACGCGCACCGTTTCTCGGTCTCGGAGAGCAAGATGGCGCTAAGGGTAACAGTCACAACGGAGTCTCGCAGCATGTATTTCAATACCTCGCCTCGCACAAAGGGCATTTACACGGCACCCACTGCAGTACTGGCCGTCAGCGCGCTAGCGACATCTATGACCTCTGTTGCGCTTATTGGGTGGCACGGCTCCTTACGGGCGGTGTGACAGGCTGTATCAACAGCTACCTTATTCACAACGCCCGCCACTGACGCGGGCGTTTTTGTCTCTGAGCTTTGCCATTAAGCGTTATCGTGCCACTACGCATTTAGCCACTAAGCATTTGGCCACTAAGCATTCAGCCACGGTAATCCACAACCATAGTTTAAAAGGATATTTGATGATTATTGTACTTAAACCCCAAGCCACTGAGCAGGACGCCAAAGGGCTACTCAACCAAATCGAGCAGTGCGGATTAAAACCGCTTTACATGCCAGGGGTTGAGCGCATCGTACTCGGCGCGTTGGGCGATGAACGCGTTTTGCAACAATGTCACTTTGAGGCCAACCCGCTGGTTGAAGAAGTGAAACCGATTTTAACCAAGTACAAACGCGTCAGCCGTGATGTGCAGCCGCACGATAGCGTAGTAAATATCGGCAATGTGCCTGTCGGTGGACAAGACTTTGTGGTCATGGCAGGCCCTTGCTCGGTGGAGTCGGAACCTCAATTGCTTTCCGTGGCAGAGCGAGTTAAAACCCACGGCGCTCGCGTGTTACGTGGCGGTGCCTTTAAGCCGCGCACCAGCCCTTATGATTTTCAAGGCATGGGAATAGAAGGGCTTAAGCTGCTAAAAAAAGCCAGTGAGCTCACCGGCATGCCAACCGTGTCAGAAGTGATGGAAATCAGCCAAGTCGATGCCGTGTGTGAATACATTGATTGCTTGCAAATTGGCGCACGTAATATGCAAAACTATGGCTTACTCAAAGCAGTGGGAGAAACTGGCAAACCGGTCTTGTTAAAACGCGGCCTTTCCGCCACTATCGAAGAATGTTTGCTGGCAGCGGAATATATTGTCGATGCGGGCAACCCTAATGTGATTTTGTGTGAGCGCGGCATTCGCACTTACGAAACCGCCACAAGAAACACCTTGGATTTAAACGCGGTGGCCTTTATGAAACAACGCAGCCACCTGCCAGTACTGGTCGACCCAAGCCATGGAACGGGTGTGCGAGAGCTCGTCACGCCGCTATCACGCGCGGCTGCAGCCGTCGGCGCAGATGGCATTATTGTGGAAAGCCATCTGAATCCAAGCGAGGCGTTGTCAGACGGTCACCAAGCATTGACCGGCGATATGTTCGCGCAGCTAATGCAAGAATTAACCCCCTTTGTTCAAGCGGCAGGGAGAAAGCTGTGAACACCCATCACCTCCAATACGGCGAGCTCGATACGCTCCAACTGTCGGTGCCTTATGTGGCCGATCCGACCGAGCTGTATGCCGCCGTGTGCCAAGATAAACCCTTTAGTATGTTGCTGGAGTCAGCTGAAATTGACTCAAAGCGCAACGTGAAAAGTCTGATGCTCGTTGACGCCGCGGTACGGATTGAATGCCGGGCGCAAACCGTAACCTTGCAAGCGCTGACCCATAATGGCGCCCATTTGCTCGACAGCATCAGGCAAAGTGCGGCGCTGCAAGCGTTACCTTGTGAGGCAGAAAGCACTGAGCGTAACAATCAGCCGGCACTGACACTGACATTCCGCCATCCTAACGACAATGGTGCCCTATTGGATGAAGACGCCCGCCTGCGCCAAGCGTCGGTGTTTGATGCGCTGCGCGTCGTTAAACAAAGCGTCGCGTTGGAGAACCAGCCTGACGATGCGCTGTTTATCGGCGGCTTATTTGCCTATGACTTAGTCGCCAGTACCGAAACACTGTCCAGCGTAGACGGCACCGAGAGCTGTCCGGATTATCTCTTTTATGTCGCCGAGAGCTTACTGGTGATTGATCACCAACACCGACAAGCACGCTTACAAGGCACCTTGTTTGGTGGCGATAATGCAAGTGCCCACTACGTGGATTTATCGCGCCGCTTGCAACGCATCAAAGAAGCCTGCTTATCGCCTGCGCCACTTCCCGACGCGCCCGTGATGACTGAACACTCAGTCGCAGTTTCAGTCTCCGATTCAAACTTTTGTCAGCAAGTTGAAGCGCTAAAAAAACACGTGATCGCCGGGGATGTTTTTCAAGTGGTGCCCTCGCGCCGTTTTACTCTCGCGTGCCCGTCGCCGCTCAATGCCTATCGCGCGCTGAAACACGGCAATCCTAGCCCATATATGTTTTATCTGCGCGATAGCGAATTCAGCTTATTTGGTGCCTCACCAGAGAGCGCACTCAAATATACCCAAACGACCAATCAAGTCGAAATTTACCCTATTGCCGGTACTCGTCGACGCGGAAAAACGGCCCAAGGCAGCGTTGATCACGACTTAGATAGCCGGATTGAACTTGAGCTGCGTAATGATGAAAAAGAAAATGCTGAGCACATGATGCTGGTCGATTTGGCCCGTAACGATGTTGCACGCATTAGCACGCCCGGCAGCCGCCACGTGGCCGATTTGCTCAAAGTGGACCGCTACAGCCACGTCATGCACTTAGTCTCTCGGGTGGTGGGTCAACTTAAACCCGATCTTGACGCGCTGCATGCCTACCAAGCCTGTATGAACATGGGCACGCTCACCGGTGCACCGAAACTTAGAGCGATGCAACTGATCCGTGATACCGAGCATTGCCGCCGCGGTAGCTATGGCGGTGCGGTGGGATATTTTACCGGTTCAGGCGACATGGACACCTGCATCGTGATCCGCTCCGCCTACGTTGAAAACGACCTTGCTACCGTGCAAGCCGGCGCAGGCGTGGTGTTTGATTCTGACCCACAAGCGGAAGCGGACGAAACCCGCGGCAAGGCGCAAGCCGTGATCCATGCGATTCAAGCTGCTCACCAAGGAGGCCAACCATGAGCACCCCGAAAATGGACATTGTCTTGCTCGATAACATGGACTCCTTTACCTATAACTTAGTGGATCAATTTCGCGCATTGGGTTACCCGGTCACGGTGTTCCGGCACCATTTAGATGCTGATGCCATTGTCAGCCACATTCGTGCCCTGCCCCAGCCGCTACTGGTGCTCTCGCCCGGCCCGGGTGCACCCGCCGATGCCGGCTGCATGCCCGCATTGATTGAGGCGTTACGCGGCCACGTGCCGATGTTAGGAATTTGTCTGGGCCAGCAAGCCATCGTTGAAGCCTACGGCGGTACAGTGGCAGGCGCCGGCACCATTATGCACGGCAAAGCCTCAGCCATGCACCACCAGCAACATGCGGTATTTGGTCCACTTGCCTCACCATTAACCGTCGCCCGTTACCACTCACTGGTTGCCACTGATGTCCCTGCCAACTTGGATGTCATCGCCACAACCTTTGATGGCAAAGATCAGAAAGTGATGGCCGTGGTTAACAACACCGACTATGTAGTCGGTTATCAATTCCACCCCGAATCGATTTTAACCGCGCAAGGGGCGGCGCTACTCACCCACACCATTGATTGGACGAGTGAATTTTACCAAGGCACTCGTGATTAATAGATAAACAAACCAATAAATAAAGAAACGAATAGAGATACAACACGTACAGCACCAATAAGTACGGACGTCAGGACAGACACATCGAGGTTAAATGCAGTGATGGATCAAGCAACCGTGGATCACCTACTAGAAGCGCTCTACCAACAGCAGTCGCTCAGCCAAACGCGCAGTGAACAACTATTTAGCGCCATTATTCAAGGCGAGCTCGAGCCTGCTCAATTAGCCGCCGCGTTAACCGCATTGAAGATTAAAGGGGAAACCCCCGAAGAAATCGCCGGCGCCGCGAAGGCACTCACCGATAACGCCGAGCCTTTTCCACGTCCCAGCTATCCGTTTGCCGATATCGTCGGCACGGGTGGCGATGGGGCGAACACCATTAATATTTCTACCACCGCCGCATTTGTGGCCGCTGCCTGTGGCGTGAAAGTCGCCAAGCACGGCAATCGCGGGGTCTCAAGCAAATCCGGCTCGTCGGATCTACTCGCCGCGTTTGGGATTGATTTGGCCATGCCTGCCGAGCAAGCGCGTGCGGCACTGGATACACTTGGCGTGTGCTTTTTATTCGCCCCGCAATACCATACCGGTGTGCGCCATGCGATGCCCGTGCGCCAAGCCATGAAAACACGCACCATCTTTAACCTGCTTGGGCCGTTAATCAATCCAGCCAAGCCCAGTATTGAGCTGATGGGCGTGTACGACCAAGCACTGGTGACGCCAATTGCGCAAACCATGCAAAACCTCAACATGACGCGCGCGGCCGTGGTTCACGGTGACGGCCTGGATGAAGTGGCGATCCATGGCCCTACGACGGTGGCAGAAATCACGCCAACGCAGATTGAGCATTACACTCTGACCCCCAGCGACTTTGGTGTATCCCAATACCCGCTGGACAGCATTGCCGGGGGCACGCCCGAGCAAAACCGCGAGATGATCCGCGCGATTTTGCAAGGTAAAGGCACAGATGCCCAGCAAGCGGCGGTAGCGATCAATGTCGCCCTATTGCTACGCTTATTCGGACAAGAAGATTTGAAAGCAAATACCCAACAGGCCTTGGACGTGATGGCGTCGGGCAAGCCTTACACCATCATGCAAGCGTTAGCACAAAGGAGCGCAGTATGACCACGTCAGCCCTCAACGACACTATCTTAGGCCGTATTGTCGACGACAAAAAACGCTGGATCGCCGCCCGCAAAAAAGTCCAGCCGTTAGATAGCTTTGTCGACCAACTGACGCCGAGCGATCGTGATTTTCGTGCTGCGTTAGCCGCACCGGGCTCGCAGTTTATCTTGGAGTGCAAAAAAGCCTCGCCCTCGAAAGGGGTGATTCGAGACGACTTTGATCCAGCAGCCATTGCGCAAGCATACAAGCCATTCGCCACGGCGATTTCGGTACTCACCGATGAAGACTACTTTCAGGGCAGTTTTGATTTTCTCCCCATCGTGCGTGACCAAGTTGATGCGCCGGTGTTGTGTAAAGACTTTATTATCGACCCGTATCAGGTTTACCTCGCGCGTCATTATCAAGCCGATGCGATCTTGTTGATGCTGTCAGTGCTCGACGACACCGAATACCGTGAGCTAGCCGATTTAGCCGAGTCTTTAAAGCTGGGGGTACTCACCGAAGTGAGTACCGAAGACGAGCTGGCGCGGGCCAATGCCTTAGGGGCGGTGGTGATTGGCATTAACAACCGTAATTTGCGCGATTTAAGTATTGATCGCGATCGCACCAAACGCTTAGCTCCGCAAGTGGGGGAAAAAGCGATCGTGATTTCAGAAAGTGGCATTCATAGCCACCGCCATGTGCGCGACCTCGCCGATTACGCCGACGGCTTTTTGATTGGCAGTGCCTTAATGGCAGAGCCCGATCTCACGCTTGCGCTACGTAAAGTGATCTTGGGCGATAACAAAGTGTGCGGGTTAACCTCAGCCGATGATGCCCTCGCCGCCTATGACGCGGGCGCGGTTTATGGCGGGCTCATTTTTGTTGAACACTCGCCGCGCGCGGTAACCCCAGCCGTGGCCGAACGTGTACAGCAAGGCGCGCCGCTTCGCTATGTGGGCGTGTTCCAAAACCACGCAATAGAGACAGTCGCAGCGCATGCCCATCAGCTCAACCTACACGCGGTGCAATTACATGGCGATGAAGATGCTACGTACTTACAAGCACTGCGCGAAAGGCTTCCGACCCACTGTGAAATGTGGAAAGCGCACGGTGTGTCTGATGTCGCCCCAGCGTTAGACGGCGTCGACGCAGACCGCCACCTCATCGACAGCCGAGTCGGTCAGCAATCTGGCGGCACCGGCAAAACCTTTGATTGGCACCTGATCCCAAAAGCAGCCAAAGACAAAGTGATGATCGCGGGTGGTTTGACGCCCGACAATGCCGCAAAGGCCGCTGCACAAGGCTGCTTAGGGCTCGATTTTAACTCCGGCGTCGAACATGCGCCCGGTGTGAAAGACGCCCACAAGCTTAACGCGGCGTTTCGTGCCCTACGCCGTTATTAATTGTCCAGAGATGAGTGATTACGCCGGGGTGAACGACGCACCTCGGCACCAAATTAAAGACGTAAAAGGATTATTATGAGCAAGCTTAACCCTTATTTTGGTGAATTTGGCGGCCAGTACGTGCCACAAATTTTGGTGCCTGCGCTCGATCAACTCGAGCAAGCGTTTATTGATGCGCAAGAAGATCCCACCTTTAAAGACGACTATATTCGTCTATTGCAAGAATACGCGGGACGCCCCACCGCACTGACGTTATGCCGTAATCTTACCAAGGGCACCAAGACTAAACTCTATCTCAAACGTGAAGATTTACTCCACGGTGGCGCGCACAAAACCAACCAAGTGCTTGGCCAAGCGATGCTCGCTCAGCGCATGGGCAAATCAGAAATTATTGCCGAAACCGGCGCCGGACAACACGGCGTGGCGACCGCACTCGCATGTGCGCTGTTGGGGCTAAAATGCCGCATTTATATGGGTGCCAAGGATGTTGAACGTCAAAGCCCCAATGTGTTTCGCATGAAGCTGATGGGCGCAACGGTGATCCCCGTGCACGCGGGCTCCTCGACCCTCAAAGATGCCTGTAACGAGGCGATGCGCGACTGGTCTGCCAACTATGATACCGCGCACTACTTGCTCGGCACCGCGGCCGGCCCTCATCCTTTCCCGACCATTGTGCGCGAGTTTCAACGCATTATTGGCGAAGAAACCCGCGAACAAATCCTGCGCGCAGAAGGCCGCTTGCCCGATGCGGTGATCGCCTGTGTCGGCGGCGGCTCAAACGCCATTGGCATGTTTGCGGACTTTATTGAAGACAAAGACGTGCGCTTAATTGGCGTGGAACCGGCCGGTAAAGGACTCGATACCGATCAGCACGGCGCACCCTTAAAACACGGTAAGCCCGGGATTTTCTTTGGGATGAAATCGCCATTAATGCAAGATGAATATGGCCAAGTAGAAGAGTCGTATTCCGTGTCTGCGGGGTTAGATTTCCCGTCCGTGGGACCTCAACATGCCCACCTCAACGCCATTGGTCGTGCTGAATACCCGGCGGCCACGGATGACGAGGCGCTGGAAGCCTTTCAATCACTGGCGCGTAATGAGGGGATCATTCCCGCATTAGAAACCGCCCACGCCCTGGCACACGCGCAAAAAATGATCGCCGCCGACCCCAATAAAGAGCAGATATTGGTGGTTAATTTATCGGGCCGAGGCGACAAAGATATTTTTTCGGTTTATGAGATTTTAGAAGGCAAAGGAGAGCTGTAATGGCGGCACCATCAACGCGATACTCATCAATGTTTGCAAACTTGGATGCCAAACAGCAAGGCGCCTTTGTTCCCTTTGTGACCTTGGGGGATCCGAATCCTGAGCAATCGCTCGCCGTGGTCGATGCCTTGATTGAAGGTGGCGCGGATGCCCTAGAGCTCGGCATGCCATTTTCCGATCCGCTCGCTGATGGGCCGACCATTCAAGATGCCACCATCCGAGCGCGGGCAGCCGGCACTACACCCGATACCTGTTTTGACATGTTAGCGACCATTCGTGCCAAGCACCCCACGATTCCCATTGGGTTATTAATGTACGCCAACTTAGTCTATGCACGGGGTATCGAAACATTTTACACCCGCTGCGCTGAGGTTGGCGTCGACTCGGTGCTTATCGCCGATGCCCCGATTTCTGAATCCGCCCCCTTTCGTGATCACGCCCTAGCGCACGGTATCGATCCGATTTTTATCGCCCCACCCAATGCGGACGATAAAACCCTCGCCAAAGTGGCCGAGCTGGGTCGTGGCTATACCTATTTGGTATCGCGCGCCGGGGTAACAGGTGCGGAAGCCAAAGCCGGCACACCGGTCGAGCACTTGCTAGGCACCCTACTTCATCATCAAGCACCGCGCCCGCTACTTGGGTTTGGTATTTCAACCCCTGAGCAAGTCAAGGCAGCCATTGTGGCCGGAGCCGCCGGTGCAATATCAGGCTCAGCGGTGGTGAAAATTATTGAAACCCATCAGCACGACGTGCCGACTATGCTCAACGCGCTTACTGAGTTTGTCCGAGCCATGAAAGCGGCAACAGCACACGCCTCGTAGCTTTCAGTCGCTTGTCGTCATCAGTACCGATAGCAAAAAGCCCACCAGGCAAGTCGTGCCATGGTGGGCTTTTTTTACAACAGCGGACTAAACATATAAAAAAACTGCTCGATAGGTTTGAGGTAAACCGGCCTTTGTTGCCAGCTCTCAGGGTTCACGCGCGAAGACTGAGCCAGATAATCCTGATGTAATTGGTTAATAGCAGCACAAAATTCAGGGTCATCGACAGTCAAAGTCAATTCAAAGTTTAACCATAGGCTGCGCATATCAAGATTTACCGTTCCCACTAAGCAGTACTGCTCATCGACAAGCACTGACTTGGTATGCAATAAGCCACCGCTGAAGCGATAGATGTTTATCCCCGCTGACATCAAGTCCTCAAAAAATGAGCGACTCGCCCACTCCACCATCAGCGAATCATTTTTTTCCGGCACAATGATCGTCACTTTCACACCGCGTTGCGCCGCGGTTTGCAGGCTGACCATCAGGCCTTCACTGGGGACCAAATAAGGCGTGGTAATCGTAATACTGGTTTCCGCTTGGTGAATGGCCAAGGTGAGCACTTGTTGGATCATTCCCTCAGGCAATCCAGGCCCTGACGGAATCGCTTGTACGGCATGATTGGCATGTTGATGATCTTCTATCATCAAGCATTCGGGCGCACTGGGCAGGTCACGAATGCCGGTTTCAACTTCCCAGTCCCAGGCAAATACGCTGCTAAGCACCGATACCGTCGGCCCCGACACGCGAACCATCACATCGACCCACTGACCAACACCCGCATTTTGCTTGAAAAATCGTGGATCGACCATATTCATCGAGCCGGTATAAGCCAGTTGGTTATCGATAATAACCACTTTACGATGCTGGCGAATATCGAGGCGACGAAAGAACATCCTGAACGGGTTCACCGCCAGTGCTTCTATCAGCTCAACCCCGGCCTCGCGCATCGCATGAGGCCATTTACTACGGAAAAAAGCTTTGCTCCCTGCAGAATCCAACATGATCCGCACTGGAATGCCCTGTTTTGCTTTATCGCACGCCGCCTGCGCCACCTCATCAGCGTGCCCGCCCGGATGCCAGATATAAAACACCATATCCACACTTTTTTGCGCCTGACGAATGTCGAGTGCCACAGATTTAAGGATCTCTGCCGGTTCCGTTTTCAACGCCAATTGATTGCCCGTGAGCTCAGGGACACCAATTCGAGCATGACAGAGCCGGTTCACATGGTGGGATTGCTCATTAATATGATGGGGACGGTGCGCGGGACACGCTTGTAAACTTAACAGCCACTGACGATAAGGCTCAAACATCGCTTTCGCCCGCACGGCTCGGGTTTTCCCCAAGTTCAATTCTCCAAAAAGCAGGTACGCAATCACCCCCACAATCGGCAGAATATAGATAATCATCAGCCAAGCAATCGACACGCCCAGTGCGCGTCGCTTGAATACCACGCGTATCGTTACACCCGCAATTGTTAACCAGTACAGTAACAACAACAGTACGGTAAGGATTTCGTAGACTTTTTCCATGCCCAAGTGCACACCTTGATAGTCATTAATAAAGGGTTAACCCGCTAGCTCTTCCATTCTGCCTAGGTTATGAGCGGGTGCAAGCAACGTCTTGTCTTTAGGTTACGACACAATCAGACTCGACAGTGAGTTAACGCACATCATTGGCGCTTATCTTAGCGCAGTCAGTCATATTATTGTGACAACTCACCGCAATGTTACTAGATTGTTAAATAAGTAATTGCAGCAGAGAAAGTCACTGTGATACTCACTATAGGTAGCGAATCGCGCTTGTCACTGTCGAAGAAGTCATCACGAGCAGGAAGAATATGGGGAAATTATGCTTATTTTAGGCATTACATACGGCAAGATCTTCAAATTCTACGCATAAACTGTTTTACTTACGAGTCTTTGAGCTAGGAATCACTCATCCAAGTTCGTAATAAAAAGTTTACACCTTTGACAGTTTCATCAACGACGACATCTTGAGGTGTCGTTAAAAAAAATCAATTAATTATCGCAAACGATAACGAGTAGGTATGGCAAACACACAACGCGCACAATTTTCATCCCGCATTGGGTTTATTTTGGCGGCAGCAGGCTCAGCCATTGGGCTAGGCAACATTTGGGGATTCCCTACCCAAACCGCCTCTAACGGCGGCGCCGTTTTTCTATTCATTTATCTGCTAATGGTTTTTATCCTAGCGTACCCTCTTTTAATAGCAGAACTCACTATTGGTCGTTACGGTAATGCCAACCCTGTTCGCTCTTTGTCGTCGGTTGCCGGCGGACACAAGTGGTTGGGCCGCCTGCTCGGCTTAGTCGGTATGCTGGGAGCGACGGGTATTCTGAGCTTCTATGCCATTGTCGCTGGCTGGCTGGTCGGGTTTATGGTCTCGCCTTTACTCACCGCATTGGGCTTTACCGAAACAGCAACCTGGTTAGAATCATTTAGCAATACC
Source organism: Salinivibrio costicola subsp. alcaliphilus (assembly GCF_001996185.1). Taxonomy (NCBI): domain Bacteria; kingdom Pseudomonadati; phylum Pseudomonadota; class Gammaproteobacteria; order Vibrionales; family Vibrionaceae; genus Salinivibrio; species Salinivibrio costicola. The sequence goes on along the minus strand of NZ_MUFR01000043.1, from coordinate 5,565 downwards.
CGAAATCTGGTATTGATGCTGTGTTTTATGGTGCCGACCATCCTGGTTGTGCGCAATGGCATTGCTAACGGTATTGAACGTTGGTCATCCCGCCTTATGCCCGTCCTGTTTTTGTTGTTCGTGGTCATGGTGGTGTACATTTTGTTCCAACCGGGTGCGATCGACGGTTTAAAAATGTACCTGATCCCCGATATGTCACACCTGTCACCTAGCCTGGTTGTGAGTGCCATGGGGCAAGCCTTCTTCTCGTTATCGCTCGGTGTCTGCGTGATGATGGTCTACGGCTCTTACTTATCCAAATCTGCCAGCATTCCTAAAACGGCCGCGCAAGTTGCGCTACTCGATACGGGCATTGCCTTTACCGCGGGGCTACTGATCATGCCCGCCATGTTTGTGGCACAGCACAATGGGGTGGCGATATACAGCGAAGCGGGCGAATTGCTGAGCAGCGACACCCTGGTATTTAGCGTATTACCGGCCATGTTTGACACCATGGGCTCGGCTGGCTTATTCATCGGTTTTGCCTTCTTCCTGCTCATGGTGATTGCGGCACTCACCTCGGCGATTTCCATGCTTGAAGTGCCTGTCGCCTGTGCGACCGAAGAGCTGAAACAATCACGAGAAAAAGCGGTCTGGTGGATAGGTGGCCTGATCACCGCCGCCTCGGCCATCATCGTCTACAACTTTGGCGAGCTGTTTGGCTTGGTCGTCACCGTGACCACCGAATACGCACAGCCAATTCTCGGCCTACTGTTTGCGCTTGTCGCCGGTTGGCTATGGCACCGCAACGAAATATTAAAAGAGTTGGTGCAAGGCAGTCCTGAACTGGGCGACACCTGGTTCTGGAAAATTTGGCCCGGCTATGTGCGCGTTATTTGCCCCATTTTAATGCTGTTGGTCTTCGGCTGGGATTGGGTTTAACGCTTATCGGACCAATAAAAACTTGCCCGAATGCTGTGTTAGCGGTCACAATTCTTATCTTGTACTGTAAAAAAGGGGCGCATTGCCCCTTTTCAATAAGATGTGAAGAGAGCCATGTCTGACAATAAAAACAACTGCCCACGCGGCCAACTGCTGCTTCGTACATTAGCGATGCCTGCGGACACTAACGCCAATGGTGATATTTTTGGTGGCTGGATTATGTCTCAGCTCGATCTGGCCGGCGCCATTTTGGCGAAAGAAATCTCAGGCGGTCGCGTTGTGACTGTCTCAGTCAATGACATTACCTTTAAATCACCGGTGAGCGTCGGCGATGTGGTCTGCTGCTACGGTACCTGCCAACGTATCGGCAATACGTCGATAACCATTGAACTCGAGGTATGGGTTAAGCCCGTCAGCCATGATGAAATTGGTGATCGTAATAAGGTCAGTCATGCAACATTTAACTATGTTGCCATTGATGAGAACGGCCGCCCTCGCGCGATCAAAAAATAAAAAAAGAGGGCCTGTTTGCTCAACAGGCCCTCTTTTTTCACGGTGAATCGTGGTTACATGTTTTTACGCTCATCGATGCATTCATCTGAGCCCATTTCAAACTCACGACAAATCCAAGGCCGATTTTCATAAATCGTGCACATAAACGTGTCTCGATCAACCGCCGAGCACCAACCATCGTCAAGCCGTTTCATTACCTCTCCGCCCCAAGCATCGATTTCAATATGCTCTCTCGGTACACCGGTATCAGTAATCAGCATCACCTCTAAGCGACAGCAACACGCTTTACACGTCGCGCAGGTAACATCGGAGGTTGGCACGTTTGTTACTTCAATAGTCATAAACAGCTACATGTGACTGGATTACTGGCATCCTACGCTAAATTGACCGTGTTGACGAACCAAGGCTCTAAGATAGAAGGGAGTTTAAGATAGAAAGGAGTTTATGTGTTTGACTCACTGAATTGCTACACTTGGGATCACAACGCATTCAATTCCCACGGCAAACGCGCGGCCTACATCATGCGCTTGGTGCCCAAAGATGCCAAGTTCAGCAAAACGCGCCTGCTGGCACTAAGAAAGCTCGGCCAGAACCTGGCGGTGGTCGACGAATTACTGAAAACACACTATCCGGAGGCGTTATAAGGAGTCGTTTTTATTGAGGACGGTGAACATGACGCCTCGTACCTTTATTGTGCCATTGTGCACCGCAGGCGCTAGGTGATTAATAGTGATATCGGCAAGATAGGATCGTAATAGACCTATCATCCACGGCGTAAACCAGCCGATTGGTATCATCAATACGCCGCGACCAAAAGCCGGTCAGGTTTTCTTTTAGTGCTTCGGGCTTACCTATTCCCTCGAATGGCGTTCGTTTTACATCGAGGATAAGCTTGTTGATTCGCTTGAGTGTTTTTCTATCCTGACTGTGCCAGTAAACGTAGTCACGCCACGCATCATCCGTCCAACAAAGTAAGCGACTACTCATCGTCATCGACTAACGCGTGCTCCATCGCTTTCCCCATCTTGTACTGAGTAATAGAGCGATTTAGGTGCTCAGCATTGGCGGATGAGCGCAACAGATGAACGGTTTCCATAAGGCTGTTGTAGTAGTCAAGCGACATCACCACCGCATCCTCTGCATCACGTCGGGTAATGACAGCGGTATCAGCGTCATTAACCACTCCATCTAATACCGTTTTGAGGCCATTTCTCGCTTCAGTAAACGAAATGATTTTCATCGGATCACTCCTATTCGTACAACATCGAAGTATAGAGCAACAAACCAGACATGTACAACTTAAAGAACATGTTTAGTGGTTATTCGCTTAACACAACCGCCCCGCAGTGACAGCGGGCCAAGTGTTCGGGTTGGATGGATGTTTGACCGACTTGTTTTATCATGCGCTTACCTGCTTAGTTTCATGGTTATCAAACGGATAGACTTTCTCAAAGCGCTCTAACACCAAAGGGGATTGGGTTGTAAACGGCACGCCGAGTGTTCGCCCTTCCTGCTCAAAAAATGCAAGATGTGCCTGCCGCCACCACGCATAGCTCTTGTCGCCTTCACCTTCCGCTGCGGCAAATTCAGCAGTCACTTGATCAAACGGGCACTCGCTCACTTCAGTTACTTTAATAATACAAACCGGCTGCTGCGCCCAGTTAAGCACCACAGTTAAACGGCCCACTTGTGGGTAGGGTTCGTTTTCTATCTCATAGCAGGCTTTTAAGCTGCACGATGCGCGTTTAATGCCTTGGTCAATCAAACGAGCGCATTCATTGGCGTTGTATTCATCCGCGCAAAAGTACTCGGCAATGGTTTCAGGCACGGCCTGACGTTCTTCGTCACTTAAAGTGGCAAGGTAGGCGTTTAAGTATTCCTGTTGTTCTGTATTCATTAGCATCCTTGATCTTTCTACCTAATTCGCGGTTTGGCACGTTGCGCGAGTTATCAACAAAGTAGTTTTAGCCGTTTAATTCGCACGTTTGTTTCTTTTACATTGCCAGCTATCGTAGTCATCGCCGATTTGCATACGTGATGCTGACAACGCTTCAACGTCGTACTGAAATCGTCGTGTGCCATTCCATGCCGGTGTAATGTATACGGTTTCAATATCGGAGATATAATCTTGACTGAAGCTGTCTTTGCTCTGAAACTCAAACGGATTGTAAACCAACTTAATTGTCTCGTTGATTAACTCCCATTCACCTGTCGCATCATATAAAAAGTGCGCATTCTTTTCGCCAAGAAAATATTCAACACGTCCTTGTAGTGAGAACGCGTTGTTATCTTTTAATGTCCATTGCTCTTTGTAGACTTTATCACCTTGCATGGTAAACGAGCATGTCCACTGCCCCATTAGGTTCTGCTTTTTAATGGGGAGCTCTGCAGCCACAGAACTAAAACATGGCAGCATTGCTGTGAATGTAAAAAAGAGAACACAGTTACTTTTCACACAAACATTCCTTTATACGTGTTTCTTGTAAATAGTCATCCTCATGCTGCTAGGCACGCAGATGAGGAAGCTATTTGACAGTGTTATCGCTTATTCCACATCGAATTGGTCACTACTTGGACGTAACTGACGCTGGAGGCCTGATAAGAAGTTTCGCAGCACTTGGTCTTTGCACTCTTTATAGTGCTTATTATCCGGTTTACGGAAAAAGGCACTGAGCTCATGCTTACTTAATCGAAAATCGGCAAGCTGCAGAATATCTAAAATATCGTCTGCTTTTAAGTTCAAAGCAATGCGTAATTTTTGAAAAACGATATTATTACTTAGCCTTTGCTCTGGCTTAGGCTGCTCACCGTCTCGTTTACCACGTTTAAGGTTGATAAAGCCATTCAGAAATATCGCTAGTTCTGTATCGCTAAGTTTAACAAAATATTCATCGTCTTCTTTTTTCAGCCAGCGACTGACTTGATCATTGGTCACTGTATAATCGGCTAAAGCGAAGATCTCAGTTGTTACATTATCTTTTAAATCAAATGTATAGCGTACACGGCGTAAAATGTCATTATTGGTCAAAATAGTTCCTAGTCTTAGGTAAATCCAGTGCTATCAACGTGAAAACTGGAAGACATGGATCATATCAGGTTTACTCTCTATTCCCTATCAATTGTGTTCATTTAAGGCAAAGTCATCACTTCAGGCTTGACTGAGCCTCATCGTCCTTCTTCGATAGCAGGCGATCCAAACTGCGTAATAAATCGCATTAAAAGAATGAACCTGCACCGTTGGTAATATGACGGTGATCGTAAGTTCAATGCTCAGAGACGGCGTAATGTGAGATAAAAACCTCGCCAAAAACGAGTGATTGACGACGCACTTCTTGGCGTATGGATTCTTAACGGACTCAGAAAAATCGTAATGATCACGCATGTCTATATCCTTCATAAGTCGTTATCGTTTGTCCGCTGGATGATTAACCCCATCATTTGTTACAACATCACCTAAATCAAATGGATTTACCCCGTTTAAGCAACCCACATTAAAACCATACTCACTTGGATCTGAACGCCTTTGGTGATGTGTATAAATACCGCAGTTTGAGCAGAAGTAATGCTTTGCTGTATTCGTATTGAATTGATAAAGTTTTAAATGCTCTTTACCTTTCAAAATACGAATGCCATCCAATTTTACTGAGGCTACTATTGCTCCTTTACGACGGCATATCGAGCAATCACAACGCCTAGGCTTTTCGATGCCCTGTGGCAAGTGCAGCTCAAACTCGACTGAACCACAATGACATTGAGCTTTGTGAAACTCTTGAATTACTGTGCTTCCAACTTCCTTGATCATCCGTAACTTCCTAGTTTTCTAACGCTTGCAGCATGCGCACCCTTGGAATGGAGCCAAAGGCGCAATTTAAAGGTCAAAGGGCGCCGCCGTGCTTGGCCGTGTTATGTGTTTAGATCCCTACAGTACAGGGCATATTTTTCGAAATCATTCCGGCTGTAGGCGCCCTCTGCGAGAGTCAAAGGTTCACCATTTAGGAAGCGCTTGTGATGGATATACGGCTCTAACGAATCCCCCCCGGTGTCAGGATAGTTGTCCAGATATTGAATCGCGCTAAAATCCAGCTATGGAGGGCTAATGGAGGACACTATGCCGAGATATTCCGAAGAAAG
>NZ_MUFR01000042.1:0-25410 GCF_001996185.1 Salinivibrio costicola subsp. alcaliphilus | reverse complement strand
GCGCCAGCGGAAGGTGAAACCCTCACCGTGACAGCGGTGCTGGAAGACCAGTTCGGCAACACCTCGGCAGAAGGCAGCGACAGCGCCGTGCTCGACACCACACCTACAATAACTATTGTTTCTGAAGTGACTGTTTCTGAAGAAGGACTGGCAGGCGGTATTGAGGATTCATTGCCATCTGGGACGGATACAACGAATAGTGTTTCAGGTTCTGGTCAATTTACCGTAACAGGCGGTTCAGGAGATATGACCGTCGCACTTGCCGGCGGCAGCGGATTGACCTCAAACGGTGAAACGGTAGCTTGGACCTGGGATGCATCTACAAACCGTTTGTTGGGTCATACAAATGCGACAGATCCTGTCATAACTGTCACGCTCAATGAGCCAATGAGCGGAAGTCTTGAATGGACTTATGATGTCGAGCTACATAGCCCTCTGGATCATCCGGACACAGAGATGGAAGACACATTGTCGCTTCCTATTAGTGTCGTCGTAAACGATGATAACCGTACTGACTTGAGTAAGCCGTTAAGTGTCACTATTGAGGATGACAGCCCCGAAACTATAGCGGTAGAGGTTGTACCGGTCGAGTTGCAGGATATTCCCGATGTGCTGATAGGCAAAGTCTCGTTCACAGGGCAAGGCTCGGGAGACCGTCTCACCCTTGATGATGTTACGGTGACTGCCCTCGGGTTTGCGAATGACTACAACACTCAACTTGAATACGACAAAGTTAATTTATCGTCTGATGGTATTGGTGTTGATAGTGGTTCTTCGTCTACTCCTTGGCCTTGGCCAAGTAATCCTGATGAACACGGTCATCCTTTGTCCAATGAGATTGAATATCGCATCACGGACACCGGCCAAGGCGTATCTGAGCAACTGATATTCTCGTTGAATGGCCAAGTTGCTTATGGCGCACAAATTGAGTTCTCTAAAATGTATGGGGGAGAACTCGAGTCTGGTATTGCACGCTTCTATCGAGATGGCGAACTGGTCGCTGAAAGAGAATTCACGTCCGATGAGACAAGTGGTGACTACGCGAAGAACTTTGATATTCAAGAAGGTGGCTTTGACCAAATCACCATTGAAGCGACTGATAATGGAAACCGTAGTAGTCAAGATAATAGTGATCTAACCGTTAAGTCGATAACTTTCACGGGCGCATCGGATGAACAAGCAATTGCTGTTGCTGATGGTACGTTGCAGTATCATGCAGGCGCTGACGGACTTGACTCTATCATGCTTGAAGGCATTGAAGATGGTTTATTCACGGCGCAAGGTTTAGCGATTACGACTCAATTTGATGGCAATAATCGTCTGATAGCAACAGATGAAAATGGCGCGTTGGTCTTTGAGGTGCAACTGACGCCAGCAACAGGTAAGTGGGAGTTCTACCAGTATCAAGTGATGCAAGCACCTGAGGGTGATTCAGACATTGATTTCTCCTATAAGGTTGTTGATGGTGATGGTGATACTACATTAGGCGAATTCGCCGTTCAGCCTACAAGTAAACCTGAATCGCAAGAACACTCGATAGAGACCGGTGATGGAGTTGATCAAATTGATATGTTGTACAGTGGCTGGTTATCGCTAAACGTCGGTTTAAGCGGGTCTGAAAAAGTTGTCATTAATGACGAAAACTTCAACATTAATGGGCCAGAGGTTCATTGGATGTCAGAATTTGAGTCAGATTGGCAAACAACAGATAACCATTATATTGATGCCGGGGATGGAAATGATCAGGTTCGTGGTGGAGAAGGTGATGATATTATCGTCGGTGGTCGTGGCAGCGATATGCTTACCGGTTCTGAGGGGGCAGATACCTTCTCCTGGTCAATGGATGATGTGAATTCACAAAATGGTCATGAATACACCGACACGGTCAGTGATTTCTCCGCTGAGGACACTCTAAATCTAAATGATCTGTTCAAAGGTGATGAGGTGAATGGAGACTTTAGTCGCTTTAGTGTCACCATGAACGATACGAATCCTCATGATGATTCGGTGAATGTGACGCTGAAGTTTGACTATGACAAAAAAGAAGACGCGGATCAGACAATTGAACTTACCAATGTCAAGTTAGAAGGCGGTCAAGTGGTGCTCAACACGCTGATTGAAGGTGAGAAAGGCTCTTTGACCATCAATGATAATGGTGATGGCACTATATCGGTATCCTCCGACATGACAGCCCTCGATGATATTGAGATCGATACAGACTGGTAATCACCCTCAGGCAGCGGCTATCATGTCGCTGCCTTTTGTTTTCGGTCAAAAGAGAGATGTAAGTGACTGACCCTTCAAATAATAATCAATCGGTGCAGTGGCGAATCGCAGCGGGCGAACAGCCCACCGACGATCCCTTGCTAGATTGTTTGGTATTGCTGACCGAACACTATGGCACCCCCTGCTCGGGGGATGCGTTAGTTGCGGGCTTGCCGATGACCAATGCGCTACTCACGCCCGATATGTTTCCACAAGCGGCAGGGCGCGCCGGTTTGGCCGCACGCTTGTCACGTCGCAACCTGGATAACTTAGGGCCGTTATTGCTCCCTTGCGTGTTACTGTTAGCAGATCAAAAAGCCTGTGTGCTGCGTGAGATTGATAATGAGGCAGGTACTGCCCTGATTCAGTTGCCCGAAAATGGCGGCGAGCAAACCATGCAGCTTGAAGCCCTTGAGGCGATGTATGTCGGATATTGCTTTTTTATTAAGCGCCAGTACCGCGGTGATCAGTCGGTCGATTTACACCTGCACGACAATAAAATCCACTGGTTTTGGCAAACGGTCAAAGACGCTGCGCCTATTTATCGCGATGCGTTGCTCGCCTCCGTGTTGGTGAACCTCTTTGCTTTAGTGTCGCCGCTGTTCGTAATGAACGTCTATGACAAGATCGTTCCTAATTTGGCGTTTGAATCCTTGTGGGTGTTAGCTAGCGGCGCCACCTTGGCCTACTGCTTTGACTTTATCATGCGCAAGTTGCGCTCCTACATGATTGATATGGCCGGGAAGAAAGTCGATATTATTGTTTCGTCTCGACTGTTTGCACGGCTGATGGGTACGCCGCTGGCCAATCGTGGCGGCAGTGTGGGGGCCACGGCCAAACAGTTGGGTGAGTTCGACTCTGTGCGAGACATGCTCACCTCGGCGACTATCACCACCTTGGTTGATTTGCCGTTTGCGGTTTTCTTTATCACGATTATTTATCTAGTCGCGGGCGATCTGGCCATCGTGCCGGTCGTGGCTGGGTTACTGATCTTGGGCTACACCATCTCGGTCCAGCCCAAATTGCGCGCAGCGATTGAAGAGAGTAATAAATACGCATCTGAACGCCATGGTCATCTCATTGAAAGTTTATCGGCGTTGGAAGGCATCAAAGCCAATGGCGCCGAAGGCATCGTGCAGCGCAGTTGGCAGCAAATGACCGCGCACACGGCGAATTGGAACTTTAAAGTCAAACAAATCACCAATAACGTTTCTTACATTGCCACTTTCATCACCCAGATGATGGCGATCGCCGTGGTGATCCTGGGGGTGTACCGGGTGGCGGACGGCGATATCTCCATGGGGGGGATCATCGCGGCAGTGATGCTTTCCAGCCGAGCGGTATCACCCATGGCGCAGATGGCGAGTTTGCTCAACCGTTGGAATCAAACCAGCACCTCGCTGCGCCAACTGAATGCGATGATGGAGCAAGAGGATGAGTTTGCTGATAAAGGGCACCTTGTCAGTCGTAAACGCCTGAAAGGTGAACTCAGTGCCGATAACTTGGCCTTTAATTATCCAGAGACGGAAAAACCGGCGCTTTATCCATTGAATTTTCGCGTTCAGCCGGGTGAAGTGATCGCCATCTTAGGTAAAAATGGCTCGGGTAAAACCACGTTACTCAAACTGTTAGCCGGTCTTTTTCAGCCCAACCAAGGCAGTTTACGGTTTGATGGCGTCGATAGCCGTCAAATCCATCCTTCAGATTTGCGTCGCAACGTGGGCTATTTGGCACAAGATGTGACGCTGTTTCATGGCACTATTCGCGAAAATATTATGTTTGGTACGCGCCAAGTCACTGAGCACCAGCTGATGCGCGCCGTGCAGCTGTCAGGCGTGAGTTTGTTTACCGCGCAAGACCATGAAGGCCTAGATAAACAGGTGGGAGAGCGTGGCGAACGCCTTTCTCGCGGTCAGAGGCAGGCGGTGTCTTTAGCACGGGCGTTGCTTAATGAGCCGCCTGTGCTGGTGATGGATGAACCGACGGCCAGTTTAGACGCGCACGCTGAAAACCAATTTATTAAAGCGATGGAAGTCGCAGCCAAATCACGAACACTGGTGATGGTGACCCATAACATGTCACTGCTCAACCTCGCGCAGCGGGTGATTGTGATGGACAAAGGACGCATTGTAATGGATGGTCCGCGCGACAAAGTCCTCAGTAAGCTCAACAAAGGAAATGCGTCATGAGCAAGGTCGTTAAAAAGGCCAGCCAACCCGCTGATCTCGACATGATTGACGATGTTTATGGCGCGATGATGACAGATACCCCGCTCAAGTACCGTGCGGTGGTTTGGGTTGCCTTGCTGCTGATTGCAAGCTTTATTGTATGGGCCGCGGTGGCGGAGCTGGACCGGGTCACTCGGGGCAGTGGTAAAGTCATTCCTCCTTCTCATGTCCAGCTGATCCAAAGCCTGGATGGTGGCATTTTGCAGGCGATGTATGTTGATGAAGGGCAATTGGTTGAAAAAGGAATGCCTCTCGCGCGTATTGATGCCACCCGCTTTCGTTCCGATCTGGCTCAGCAAGAGCAAGAAATTGACAGTTTGCGAGCTTCGGTCACGCGCATGTACAGTGAACTTGATAGTGTCATTCTGCAGCCACCTAGCCAGCCATGGCAGCAACAGATTGAGATTGTGCCGCGTCCCATCAGTTTTCCTGATTCACTCACCAGCCGTAAACCCCAGTTAATTGCACGGCAAAAGTCAGAATATCGGAGCCGACTGGACAGTCTACGTAATCAACTGGATATTCAGGGACAACAAATCGTTCAGAAACGCCAAGCGTTGGAAGAAGTGGCGTCCAAGATAAAAACGCTAACTAACTCGTTATCGATTATGGATCGTGAGATCAATATCACACGTCCTTTGGTAAAAAAGAAGATTGTCTCAGAAGTGGAGCTTCTCAAACTGGAAAGACAGATCAATGATATGCAGGGTGAGCTGACCAACTTAAGACTGTCGCGGCCTAAAATTAAAGCAGCGTTAGATGAATCTATCTTAAAACGCCGTGAGGCTGCTTTGCAGTTTATTGGTGAGACACGGGCCAAGCTGAGTGAAAGCGAGGCACGGCTGTCTCGACTCACAGAGGCGACCGTCGGGGCACAAGACAAAGTGAACAAAGCCGTGATTACTTCACCTGTCGATGGCACGGTGAAAACGGTGCACATCAACACATTGGGTGGTGTCGTGGGCCCCGGGGAAGATGTGATAGAAATTGTACCCACTGAAGATCAGCTGCTCGTACAAGTGAAGATTTTGCCCAAAGACATTGCATTTTTACATCCTGGGTTACCGGCCGTTGTAAAAGTCACCGCGTATGACTTTACCCGCTATGGCGGGCTAGACGGTAAAGTGGAGCACATTAGTGCCGATACCACGCAGGATGAAGAAGGGAATAGCTTTTACCTCGTGCGAATCAGGACCGAGGCATCGCACTTAACGCGGGATGATGGCACGCCGATGCCGATTATTCCTGGCATGCTGACCTCGGTTGATATTATTACCGGCAAGCGCACGGTGTTGGATTATCTTCTCAATCCTATCTTACGGGCAAAAGAAAACGCACTACGCGAGCGCTAAATAATTACAACAAGGAGAAACAAGATGCCGACCCTTTCGCATCTGTGTCATAAAACGCGCATAACGGCTATCGCGCTAGCCATGAGCTTGATTTCACCCGTTGCAATATCGCAAACATTGGAGCAAGCGGTGGCTCGCTCACTCGAGTCTCATCCACAAATACGTGAAGCCTTTGCGCGCTATAAAGCGCGTGAGCAATCTATAGACCAATCCAAAGCCGGTTATTATCCCACACTGGATGCGACCGCTGGTGTGGGGCAGGAATGGACGGACTCACCAGGCACTCGCCGTGATACCAGCACGGATGATGAAGTAGACCTAACTCGTCGTGAGCTTGGGTTATCATTACGCCAAATGCTTTTTGATGGCTTTCGTACCCAACATGAAGTGGCGCGGACACAAAACGAAGCCACGGCCGAGCAGTGGGGCTTGATTGCCACCGCAGAAGATAAAGCGTTGGAAGTGTCACGTATTTATCTGGATGTGCTCGTAGCTGAAGAGATTGTGATCCTGGCAGAAAAAAACCTAGATAACCATCAGGAAATCTACGATGCGATTGAAGAAAGCAATCAAGGTGGATTTGCCAAAGCCAGCGACTTGTCTCAGGTGACAGGACGCTTAGCGCGTGCGAACGCAAACTTAATGTCGGCGCGTAATAACCTCGCCGATGCGCGTAGTGCTTTTATGAAGGTCGTCGGTATCGCACCTGAGGATTTACACTTACCCAGCCCTGATGCCGCGATGCTGCCTCAGTCGCTGGATACTACCTTGGATATGGCGTTAGATAACCATCCGCGTTTGCAATCTGCACAAGCAGATATTGCGGCGGCGAATGCAGCCCGTGATGGCTCTCGTGCTGCGTATTTACCGACCATCAACGTAGAAGTCGATGCTAATTGGAACGAAAACATTGGTGGCGAAGATGGTGCGGGTCCGCCAGATGTCGGTGGCGAGAATAATAATATCCAAGCCATGGTACGCATGCGCTACAACTTATTTAATGGTGGTGCCGATCGCGCCCGAGAGCGACAAACGGCTTATCAAACCATCGAGGCGCGAGAAGTTAATGAGATGACCCATCGCCAAGTGGTTGAAGGGGCCACTTTAGCCTGGAACGCGCGAACCTATCTTGAACAGCAGCGTGACTTTATGCGCCAACATGTCGAAGCCGCTACCGATACCCGAGATGCCTATCGCGAAGAGTTTCGCCTCAATGCGCGGACGCTTTTGGATGTATTGGACTCGCAAAATGAGTTGTTTGAAACACGCCGTGAATACCTAAGTAAAGAAGCCGATGAGCGGTATGCACAATATCGAATATTAAACGCTACCGGGCAATTACTGGCCTCACTAAGAATCGATACGCCTGCAAGCTGGGACACGGCATCGCTGTACAGTGAGGGGAGTGAATAATGAAGCAGTTGAGTTTACTTCTTTTTACCGCGCTCATGATCAGTGGCTGTGCGCCACAGTTGGTTGATCCCATGGAAATGAAGATCATACAAAGCCGTGACCTCACCGATCAAGACAAAGATGGTGTAATTGCCGCGCGCGATCAGTGTAACGCGACGCTTGAACAAGCTCGGGTCAATAATGAAGGATGCCCGCAAGAGCGAATAGAAACAGCATCGTTCGAGCTGAATGTCCAATTTGCTACGGATTCGGCCCAGGTTCGTGAGAGTCAGTATGGCGATATCCGTGATCTTGCCGAATTTATGCGCCGTTATCCTAAGGCGTCGGTACTCATTGAAGGTCATGCCAGTAAAGTGGGTGCGGCGAGCTACAATTTAGCGTTGTCACAGCGACGCGCAGAGGCGATTGCGGACGTGCTCGTTAATCAGTTTTACCTTGACCGCAGTCGTGTTAGCGCGCAAGGCTTCGGTGAGACACGCCCATTAATCGATGCTGAGACAGACAGAGCCAATGAAACAAATCGCCGAGTGGTCGCGACTGTTTCTGGCGAACACGGCATAACGGAGAAACGATGGACTATTTATTCATCGGAATCAGATTAGCGGCTACGCCAATGGTCACTTCGATAGTCATTTCACGTATCGGCTGGCGAGGCGCGCAATGACACTGCATCAACGTGTGCTTTCGTTTGTCGTCGCCGCTACTGTGGTCACTGTATTGGTGACCACAGCAGTGGTATTTCAGTTGAGCGCGGAGCAACGTAAACAACAGCAGCAGCAACAATCAAACTTACTCAGTAAGACGCTGGCTGAAGCGCTGCCCGCGGTACTTGAACAAAGTGATGGACAACGACTCACGCAGTTAGCTTCCCAGTTTATCAGTATGCCCCAAGTGAGTCAGATCACGATCGAGCCTATGCTATCTGGGGAACGCCAAGTATGGGAATCTGACCGCCCGGCAATGCATGTGCCGAATTGGTTCGCGACAGCGACGGGTTTAACGGTGAACACAACCTCCGTCTCGGTGAGCAACGGCTGGACACAGTTAGCGAAGCTGACCATGACGTTCGATCCTCATCAAGATATTGCTGAGTTATGGCAACGACTGGTGCGATTAGTCGGTTGGTTATTGGCTGCGGGTGTGACCGTTATTGTCGCCGCGTCTTTTATGTTCCGTCGTGTTACCGTCCCTCTGGGGGATCTCAGTCAGCGACTGACGTCGTTAGGACATGGTGATTTTCATCCGACACAAGTGGCAACCAGTGTGAGTGATTTATCGGCACTGCAAAACGCCTTTAATCTTGCCGGGCAACAAGTCGCACGGATGCAGCAATCACAACAAGACGAATTGGCACGCTTGCGCGATAAACTCATGGTGGATCCGGTATCACGCTTACCGAACCGTGGCTATTTTCAGCACCAGCTGCAAAGCTTTATCAACGATGAAGTCGGTTGCAGCTTAATTCTGTTAGAGGCGGATTGGTTATCACGTTTACGTGCGCGTTACGGATATCAATACCGGGATCAATGTTGGCGATTACTAGGAGAAGCGTTAACGCAGGAGAGCTTAGCCAGCACGCATCAAGTCGTGGCAAGGTTGAGTCATAATGAAATCGCGATCTTACTGGTTACCGATGAAGAGAAAGCATTACGGCGTTACTTACGCCAGTTATTACGGGTGATCAATCAAGAGCTAGAGAATATCTCGCTACCGGTCAATCAAGGCTTTCACTTAGGTATTGCGCAAACGCGTACCGACGAGACGGTGGGCCTGATGGCGAAAGCGGATAATGCATTACAACACGCGAAGCGCCAAAACGAGGTTTACTTTTGGCCAACGGATGAACAAGTTGATAGCCGGACCCGAGAGCAATGGCGGCATGTTTTGCTTGATGCGTTGCACAAAAATCCATTAGCGCTTTATGCCCAACCGGTTCGTCATCGTGATAATCAATATAATTGGCATCAAGAGGTGTACGCACACCTTTGGGTGGACGATAGCTGGCTATCTGCGGGTCAGTTGCTCAACCGTATTGAGATGTATGCATTAGGCGAAGAGTTTGATATTCACGTGCTAAATAGGGTGAGTGACTACCTTAATAAAAATCCTCACAGTGACAAGCTCGCGATCAATATCACCATCGAAAGTGTCCAAAGCCAAACATTCTATGATTGGTTAAGTCACTTTTTACTCAAAACCTATCTCGCCGATAAACTGGCGTTTGAAGTGTCAGAAAAAGCGGTGCATGCTGATCCTGAAGCTTGCAAGGCATTGTTTCGTTTAATCCGTGGTCAAGGCTTTGCCGTTGGGGTTGATCACTTTGGCCGTAATATGGATAACGTCGACTACATCAAAAATATCGAGCCTGATTATGTCAAATTGGATATCGGGTTTGGTCAGCAGTCGAGCGGTGTGGATGATGTATTCATTCGCATGCTAGTCAATATTGCGCTGGGACGAGAGATCACTGTCATTGCCACTGGGATTGAACAATCAGAGCAGCACCAGTATTTTCATCAGTTAGGTTGTCAGGGCTATCAAGGCTATATTCTGCCACCGATCAGGTTAGATAGTGGTGAGTAGCCTTAGTTTCAATCGGCTATTTTTTGCATCACCCACGCATCTTCTCGTCGACCGTCGGCACACGCATAATAGTGTTTTCGGCGGCTGACGGGCTTAAAGCCATATTTTTGATACAAGACTTGCGCCGCGATGTTGCTTTCGCGTACCTCCAGCCAGATACTCTCCGCACCGGCTTCATTTAGGCGTTTGATCATCGCCTCAAGTAAAATACTTCCCCATCCTTGCCCTTGATAGGTGGGCTCAATCGCAATGTTCAATAATTCTCCCTCCCCGGCGACACAGCGCGCGTAAAAATACCCAATCAGTAATGCGTGTGGCTGCATTAAATGAAGCCCATACGCGTGGTCAAAACGGCCAGTTGGCGCCGCTAGTTGGGTGTCTGACCAGGGGGAACTGTGGGCGCGCCGCTCGATTGCGCTGATGGCTGTGATGTCATCGTGCGCCAGCGGACAAAGATAATAATCAGTCATATTGGCAAATCTGCCGCCACAGATCGCGTTTGGCGGTTGGGTTATCGTGCATCTGCGCTAAGGGAATCGAATCTAAACGTCGTACGCCATCAATAATCACATCCGGTGTGTCAATATACCAGCACCAAGTTAAGCGATGTTCACCCAGTGCCGACAACGCTGCATGCGGTAATTGACGCGCCTGCTCGGGGCGCAACTTCATGCTCTTGAGTATATTGCCGAACAACCACGCATCTTTTTCACTGAGCGGCGTATCACAGACCAGCAATAATTGGCAGGCGTCTGGTAACTGAATAACTTCGTGCGTTTGGTCATAAATGGCTGGATGACGTAACTGCCAGACGTCTAGGCCCATCGCTTGTAAACGTTGAATGTCGGTTAACATCGTTTTGGCATCCGTATTAAGCGGTCGCGGCGGCTAATTGCTTATACCACCAGGCATCGTTGGTCTGTATCGGGGCAAACTCAGCGCGCGCCGCCTCAGCACTGGGCATTATTTTAAGCCGGGTATAGCCAAACTCAAAGAGGGTGGATTCCGCTTCGTCCAAGAGAGGCATTAAAAGGTCGGGATCTGGACTGTGCCATAACGCGATTTCTTGGCTGTTGTTATCCATTTGCGCATCAATCACCACAATATGGCCCTGTACCTCTCCCATATCGCTGGTCGCGAGCAACGACAGAGAAATAAGCCCGGCTTCACGCCATTGCTTGAGTTGGTCGGCTTGATAAGGACGCGTGATATCGTCGCGCCACCAACGATCCAGTTTAACCAAGTCGGCGGGCGCTTCTGAGCGAATAAGCATAAGACATACAGCGGTGAGTAAATGTTGTGGTCAGGATAACCGATTCCCGATCCGGTGCAATAGTGACAGTGAGTCTCGCACAGATTGTTACGCAGCTAAATGCATAAATAGCCGCCAAATTGTGTGATTTGGCAACATACTCTCGCTTTTTTACTGATTTTGAGTGCCTTTCCTCTTTTTACCGATAAATGTGCGGTATATAGTGAGAAAAGCTTGAACCTATGACGTGTGCCTCATAAAGTGCTACTGACAATGAAGTTAAAAGTGTCTAATATATGAGATGCTTGTCTCGATGATGATATAATCGAGCGTGATTACCCAATGTGAGCCCCCATGCCAATATCGTCGTTAAATGATTGGTTTTACTGCTTAACCGATAACAGTCCGTTCCTTTTTGCCATTCTAGATAGTACCGATCGCTACGTGTACGCTAACCCGCGCTATTGTGAGTTGGCGGGTCTTTCCTCTGTCTCGTTAAAGGGGCTTTGTGATAAAGACACGCTAGGCGAGGCGTTTTATCAAGCTGTAAAGCCGCATTATGAGAAAGCAAGACGCGGGGATGGCGCGGAAGGAGAAGTGGTGATTGCGGATGAGTATCATAGCTCAAGCTTTCATTTCAGTGTGGCACCGCTTAAAAACTATAAGGATGAGCAAGGACAGCCTTGTGTTATTTTCCATGCGGTTGACACCTCGGAACGTCAAATTTTAGCCAGTGCGCTGGAAGAAGCGGATGAAAAATATCATCGTTTAAGTTCGTTGATCGACGATGGCTGTTGCCTGGTGGAGGACGGTTGTATTCTCTCCGCGAACCCTGCTGCTGCGACCTTGCTAGGGGTGGCATCCGCAGACGACTTGCTCGGTGAGCCGGTGGCGAATTATTTAGCGCTTGCCGATCAAAACCATTCGGTGATAGAGCGCTTGGCGAGTGCCAATGATCGCGAGTGCATTGACGCATTGAGTAGTAAAAAAGGTGCGTCTGTGCGCCTTTCTCAGTCGCCGATTCAGGTATTAGGTAAACAAGCCACTATGTTGCGCTTACACGCGCCTTATACAGAGGTGAAGCGGCTGCAACCCGCACAACACGATGAAATAAGCAAAGTCGGCGAGCCGCAATGGGCCAATATCGATGCCTTGACAGGATTGTATAATCGCTATGGCTTTAGCAGTGAACTGGATAAACTGATCCGTGCGCAGACACCTTTAGCCATGTTATATCTTGACGTGGATAATTTTAAAAACATCAATGACTCGCTAGGCCACCACGTGGGTGATCGGGTGTTGCAAGATATCGCACAACGTTTACGCGCACTGCTTTCCGCCGACACCATTATTGGTCATTTGGGGGGCGATGAATTTGCGGTGATCCTACCCAAACCTGCCACTGAAGACATGGTCGAGCAGTTAGCTGACAAGGTTGTTGGCGCGATTAGCCAGCCTTTTGAACTGCACTACTTTAGCAAATATTTGGCCTGTTCCCTGGGGATGGTGCGCTACCCTGAAGACGGCAAAGATGCCAGACAATTACTGCAAAACGCCGACACGGCAATGTATGAGGCGAAAGAGCAAGGCCGAAACCGTGTGGTTGAGTATAACGACAGTATGAGTAAAGAAGCGCGGATGCGTCTGTGGCTGGAAATTGAGCTGCAAAAAGCATTGCAAAGCAAAAGCCTAGAAGTCTGGTATCAGCCCAAAGTGAATGCGGGTGATTTTCGTATCAATGGCGCAGAGGCTTTGGTGCGCTGGAAGCATCCAGTGGAAGGTTACATCAGTCCAGGGCGTTTTATCCCTGTGGCTGAGCGCTGCGGCTTGATAGAGTCGCTTGGGCGCCATGTGATGCGGGAAGTGTTTCAAAATGTTCATCGTTGGCGGCAACAAGGATTATTACCGGGCCGGGTCGCGATCAATTTATCGCCAGAGCAATTTAGTAGCCCTAAGTTAATTGAACATATGGAAAAGCTATTAAAAGCAACCGGCGCCAATCCTGAAGATATTACCTTTGAACTTACCGAAAGCGCGGTAATGAGAAATGATGAGCACGCGCTGGCCATGCTGAATGCGATTAAATCATTAGGGTTTGCGTTATCGATTGATGATTTCGGGACAGGATACTCGTCGTTGTCCTATCTCGCGCGCTTTCCGCTTGATGAGCTCAAAATCGATCGCGCCTTTATCCATGAGATGGATGCGCTCAGTAAGCAGGTGACGCTGGTGGAAAGTATTATCCACCTTGGGCGAGCGATGGAGATGACGGTGGTGGCTGAGGGCGTCGAAACTCGCCAGCAAGCATCGGTGTTAACCAACTTACATTGCGACACCATTCAAGGCTATTACTTTCACTCTCCGATGCCGAAGCGAGAGTTTGAACAATTGCTACATAAAAATAAGCCGCAAAATCAACCGCCACAGCTATTAGCGCCCACCCGCCCGTGATGATTATGTGTCAGTGAAAATAAAAAAGAGCAGGAAAACCTTGCTCTTTTTAGTGTGGTATATGGGTCGCAAGCATGGGCTATGGCTGACGGTAAGCCAGGCGGTTGAGTTCAAGTAGCGCGTAACGATGCTCAACAAATTGATAGACATTGCCTGACATGGCGAGCTTATAAAGCGCGACAGCGCGATCGTTATCGCCTTGATATTGGTACCGTTTGGCGAGATAAAAATACGCTTCACACAGGCGCTCTGCTAATTGTTGGTTATCTTTGCCCTGAGCGGCTAATTGTTCAAGCAACTCGCGCTCGCTGATCACCCCCAGATACATGTCTACCAGTTGCCAGCCCCAGCCGGTTGTCTCGGCGTTTGCTTTGCGGGTTAACAATGCTTGTTGAGCTTGGGATTCACCTTGCCAATCGCGCTCCACTAAATAAAGCCAAATCAGGCGATAAGGGTCGTCGCGATCTTCTTGGTAGTGATTAAGTAAGTCTTGATAGGCCAGACGATAGCGCCCGCCATAATACAGGGCAATACCGCGGTTACGTTCGGCATAACTATGGCTATCATCAAGCTCTAACGTTGAGTCAAACGCTTCGTAAGCCGCATCGTAATGGCCATTTTGAGTAAAATAGACACCGAGAATATTGAATACATCGGGTTGGTCAGGCTTTAAAGATAAAGATTGGTTGAAATCTAATCGTGCTAAGTCGCGCATGCCAAGATTATCGTGCATTAATCCACGTTCATAATGCAGTTGCGCACGTGCCTCGTCGCTTAAATCCTTTCGTGCGAGTAATTGATCGATGCGTGCCAAGTGGACTTCCTGTTGCAGTGTTGGCTGCAAGGGAACGGCCATCGGTGGGAAGGTCCACTGACTGCTACATCCTGTGAGCAACAATGACGCCATCATCAGCAATAACAGCGCCACATTGGTCAGTGGTTTATAAAAAACGGTCATGAAGGCGCATCTCCGTGTAAAAAAAAGGGGGCCTCAGCCCCCTTTATATCATGAATAACTCGATGACTCTAAGCGTCAGTACTTGGCGCTTGCTCCGCAGATGCGGCGTCTTCTGAAGGCTTGTCTGAGCCTTTCTCAGATGCGGCTTCTTTCATGCTTAGGCGAATGCGTCCTTGGCGATCAACCTCGAGCACTTTGACGTCCACTTCTTGGCCAACTTCAAGATAATCGGTCACTTTCTCAACACGCTCATCGGCGATTTGAGAAATGTGAACCAGGCCATCTTTACCGCCAATCACAGAGACGAACGCACCGAAATCAACAATGCGCTGGACCTTACCGGTATAGATGCGGCCCACTTCCACTTCGGCAGTAAGCGCTTCGATACGAGAGATCGCATCTTTTGCCGCGTCGCCATCAGTAGCAGCAATTTTTACCGTACCATTGTCGTCGATTTCGATCGTAGTGCCGGTCTCTTCGGTCAGCTGACGGATCACCGCGCCGCCTTTACCAATCACATCACGGATCTTATCAGGATTGATGCTCATGGTATGGATACGAGGGGCAAACTCAGAGATATCATCACGGGCTGAACCAATCGCTTGATCCATGACATCCAAGATGTGCAGACGTGCGCCTTTTGCTTGGTTCAGGGCGATTTGCATGATCTCTTTGGTGATCCCTTCGATTTTAATGTCCATTTGTAGCGCAGTTACACCGTCGTCGGTACCGGCCACTTTAAAGTCCATATCACCGAGGTGATCTTCGTCACCCAAGATGTCCGAAAGAACAACAAACTCGTCGCCTTCTTTCACCAGACCCATGGCAATACCTGCAACGGATTTTTTCACCGGTACACCGGCATCCATCAGCGCAAGCGATGTACCACAGACAGATGCCATGGATGACGAACCGTTAGATTCGGTGATCTCAGATACCACACGCAATGTGTACGGGAAATCGTCCTGGCTTGGCATCACCGCAGCGATACCGCGTTTAGCGAGACGGCCATGGCCAATTTCACGGCGCTTTGGTGAGCCAACAAATCCAGTTTCACCCACACAGTATGGAGGGAAGTTGTAATGCAGCATGAAGCCTTCTTGGCGCTCACCCATGATCGAGTCAATAGTTTGCGCATCACGCTGGGTACCCAAGGTCGCCGTTACTAGCGCTTGCGTTTCACCACGGGTAAACAAGGCACTGCCGTGTGTACGTGGCAATACGCCGGTACGGACATCAAGGGCGCGAACCATGTCTTTTTCACGGCCATCAATGCGCGGTTCGCCGGCGATAATACGACCACGAACCACGGTTTTTTCTAGGTCGCCAAGCATGCCGAGGATTTCACGTTCATTGAGACTTTCGTCTTCACTTAGCAAAGCGGCAACCACGTCTTGCTTCACCTGGCCAACTTGCTCGTAACGGGCCATTTTTTCAGTGATCTGGTATGCCTGAGCCAATGGACCTTGTGCCATTTCTGCCACACGGGTTTGTAGGGCAGCGTTAACTTCAGGTGCTTTCCAATCCCACTGAGGCGTGCCGACTTCAGCCGCGAACTCTTTAATGGCATTGATAGCGGTTTGCTGTTGCTCGTGACCAAACATCACGGCTTGCAGCATTTGCTCTTCGCTCAAGCGATCAGCTTCTGATTCAACCATCAGTACTGCGCCTTCTGTCCCTGCAACAACCAGGTCCAGCTTACTTTCGTCGAGTTGCGCTGGGCTTGGGTTAAGAACCAACTCGTCGTTGATATAACCTACGCGTGCCGAGCCAATCGGGCCGTTGAATGGGATGCCTGAAATCGCTAGGGCGGCAGAGGTACCCAGCATGGCGACAATGTCAGGGCTAACGGCTGGGTTAACAGACACAACCGTCGCAATGACTTGTACTTCGTTTTTGAACGAATCAGGGAAAAGCGGACGGATTGGGCGGTCAATTAAGCGTGCGGTGAGGGTTTCTGACTCAGATGGACGGCCTTCACGTTTGAAGAAACCACCTGGGATTTTACCTGCAGCGTATGTACGCTCTTGGTAGTTGACGGTTAGAGGGAAAAAGCTTTGGCCTTCGGCGGCTTCTTTTTTACCTACAACAGAGACGAATACCGAGGTATCGTCCATGCTGACCATGACGGCACCATTGGCTTGGCGTGCCATGACGCCCGTTTCCAATGTCACAGTATGATTGCCGTATTGGAATGTTTTTACGATTGGATTCACAGATTATTTCCTTGTTGCTGAGGGATAAACCCTTTGATTTATCTCACTAATTGTCGGCTTTCAGCTGTTCACCATCGCGACTAATGAAAGCACGCTGCGCGGATGATTGATCTTGATGGGCAGTATGCTGTCAATAGTCGCGACCTAATGGTCGACGTTGTTGACTGTTTTACAGCTGAAAGTGGCGCTAATTATACACGTGCTTCACTAATAACGACACCACAGGGCCGTCAATTGACGACATTTGTGATGGATTTGGCAAGCAAACTTGACCCTAACGTGTGCAGATAACCGTGCCAAGTCAGATTTGTGAATTGAAGCTGGCTACAAGATCAGCGAAAATACGCCACCTTTGTGATTTACCTCCTCAGTTGGCGCTCGATTGCCGCCTGAATCAAACAAGAAGATAACCTGCTATGTCAAATACACCGCTGCAACAGGAAGTTGATAAACGACGCACCTTTGCGATTATCTCGCACCCGGATGCGGGTAAAACTACCATTACTGAAAAAGTGCTGTTGTTCGGACGTGCGATTCAAACAGCCGGCACGGTCAAAGGGCGCGGCTCTAACCATCATGCCAAGTCAGATTGGATGGACATGGAAAAAGAGCGTGGGATCTCGGTGACCACCTCGGTGATGCAATTTCCTTACAACGACTGCTTGGTAAACCTGCTTGATACCCCAGGGCACGAGGATTTCTCGGAGGATACCTATCGAACATTGACGGCGGTTGACTCTTGTTTGATGGTGATTGATGCCGCGAAAGGGGTTGAGGACCGGACCCGTAAGCTGATGGAAGTGACTCGCCTTCGTGACACGCCGATCATCACCTTTATGAACAAATTGGATCGAGATATTCGCGATCCGATGGAGCTGCTTGATGAAGTCGAGAGTGAGCTCAATATTGCCTGTGCGCCAGTATCATGGCCAATTGGCTGCGGCAAAGGGTTCCAAGGTGTTTATCACATTCACCGTGATGAAAGCATTCTCTATCAGTCTGGTCAGGGGCATAAAATCCAGGATGCCCGTATCATCAAGGGCTTGGACAACCCTGAGCTGGATGAGGCAATTGGTGCCGACATTGCGCAAGATTTGCGTGACGAGCTGGAGTTGGTGATGGGGGCCTCGCATGAATTTGATCGAGAGCTGTTCTTAAGCGGTGAGCTGACGCCGGTATTCTTTGGTACCGCACTGGGTAACTTCGGTGTCGATCATATGCTGGACGGCTTGACCGAGTGGGCGCCTAAGCCGATGGCGCGGTCAACTCATGATCGTGAAGTGAGTGCCGATGAAGATAAATTCTCAGGCTTTGTGTTTAAAATCCAAGCCAATATGGATCCACGTCACCGTGACCGTATTGCCTTTATGCGTATTGTCTCCGGTAAGTATCAGCAGGGAATGAAGCTGCGCCATGTACGTTTAGGCAAACAAATCAATATTTCTGATGCGGTGACCTTTATGGCAGGGGATCGGTCACGGGCTGAAGATGCGTTTGCCGGCGATATTATTGGCCTGCATAACCATGGCACTATTCAGATTGGCGATACCTTTACCCAAGGAGAAGATCTTAAATTTGCCGGGATCCCGAACTTTGCGCCTGAGCTATTCCGTCGCATTCGTCTCAAAGATCCATTGCGTCAAAAGCAACTATTGAAAGGCCTCATTCAGTTATCTGAAGAGGGCGCGGTACAGGTATTCCGCCCGATGCAGTCGAACGATCTAATTGTTGGCGCGGTTGGTGTCCTGCAGTTTGATATGGTGGTGGCGCGCTTGAAAGCCGAGTATAACGTTGACGCACTCTACGAGCCGATCAATGTCGCCACTGCGCGTTGGGTTGAGTGCAAGGATGAGAAGAAGCTGGATGAATTCCAGCGCAAAAATCAAGCTAATCTCGCGCTGGATGGCGGCGATAACCTGACCTATATCGCGCCGACGATGGTCAATCTCAACCTGACGCAAGAGCGTTTCCCAGACATTGATCTCAGAGCCACCCGTGAGCACTAAGTGATCTTGGCTTATGTCAAAGACATCGCAGTGAGGTAGGCAAAGTGTCTTGTCCCACAGTGAATGAGGGGTAAACCCTCTATAATGCCGTCTATATAGACGGCATTCTACTCTCGAGAGGACAGCGATGATGAAGGTGGTTTTGGCGGTTAAAGCATGATTGATACCCATTGTCACTTCGATTTCTCCCCTTTTAATCAGGCGCCGGATCAGTACTGGCAAGCGGCGCGTGAGGTGGGCGTCACGCGCATGGTGGTACCGAGTGTCAATGAACAAAACTGGCCGGCGGTATTAGCGCTGACGGAACGTTTTGCTGAGATGTATGCTGGCTTGGGGTTACATCCATGTTTTCTCGATACGCACACAGACAACAGCCTCGCCGCATTAGAAGACGCGTTGGTATCACGGCCATTGTCCTGCGTGGCGGTCGGCGAAGCCGGTCTGGATTATTGTGTCGCGCACACTCCAGAGATGAAGCAGCGTCAGCACGCCTTACTTGATGGTCAGTTATGGCTTGCTCGCCGTTATGACTTACCCATTATTTTGCATAGCCGTCAATCTCATAACGACTTGCTGCGTCTGGTGAAAGCGTATCCTGGCGTGCGCGGTGTGCTGCATGCGTTTAGCGGCAGTGAGCAACAAGGCAAACAATTTATTGATGCTGGCCTAATGCTCGGCGTGGGGGGCACCGTCACCTATGAGCGGGCGAATAAAACGCGTCAAGCTATCGCGCGCTTACCGCTCAACCATTTGCTCTTGGAAACCGATGCTCCTGACATGACGCTTGCGGGATATCAAGGAAAACCCAACACACCCGCCCAGGTATCTCGGGTGGTCGATGTGGTCGCCGCGTTAAAAAGCTGTGATAGAGATCACCTGGTGGCCGAAACATCAGGCAATGCTGAAAGAATGTTTGGCTTGCACTAAGCGCGAACGTGCGTGAGACAAACGTTTGCGGTTGCATAAGCTCACAAAACTAGATCAAAGTCATACTTATTGATGCATTGCAAAATAGTTTTACAGCGAACTGTGATTGGAATATTACTTTAATGTGACTGCTCTGCGTATAATCCCTCCCCGGAAGCCAAATTCCACTCTGTCGAGACGCCAACTTTTTACTTTGAGGATGCCAATACTATGAGCCTGCTGATGAGCGTAATCGGGATGGTTGTACTGCTAGGAATAGCTGTTCTCCTTTCTGATAATCGCAAAGCCATTAACCTCCGTACCGTGGGTGGCGCATTTGCTATCCAACTCTTTTTCGGTGCTTTCGTACTGTATGTCGACGTAGGTCGTGACATTCTTTACGGCGCATCACAATACGTTGCCAACGTCATCGCATATGGTGACGAAGGGATCAGCTTCATCTTTGGTGGACTGGTTTCTGACAAAATGTTTGAACTGTTCGGCGGTGGCGGTTTCGTCTTCGCACTGAAAGTTCTGCCTGTTATCGTATTCTTCTCATCACTGATCAGTGTGCTTTACTACCTGGGTATTATGCAGGTTGTGATTAACGTACTCGGTGGTGGTTTGCAAAAGGCCTTGGGGACCTCGCGTGCCGAATCCATGTCTGCGACTGCGAATATCTTCGTGGGTCAAACAGAAGCGCCACTCGTGATTCGTCCCTTTGTCCCGCGCATGACCCAATCAGAGCTGTTTGCCGTGATGTGTGGTGGTCTTGCCTCTGTCGCCGGTGGTGTATTGGCCGGTTATGCGTCAATGGGTGTACCGCTTGAGTACTTGATTGCCGCTTCATTTATGGCGGCGCCTGGTGGTCTGTTGTTTGCTAAAATCATCAAGCCAGAAACTGAAGAGCCAGTTGAACAAATGGCCGATGCCACCGCAGAAGGCGTTGAAAAGCCAGCTAACGTCATCGATGCCGCTGCTGGTGGTGCCTCTTCAGGTATGCAACTGGCCCTGAACGTAGGTGCAATGCTACTTGCCTTTATCGGTTTGATTGCTCTTATCAACGGTATGCTGGGTGGTATCGGCGGTTGGTTTGGTTATCCAGACATTACGCTTGAGCTGATCTTGGGCTACTTATTTGCCCCATTTGCGTTCCTTATCGGTGTGCCATGGGAAGAAGCAGTGGTTGCCGGCTCTTTCATCGGTCAGAAGATCGTCGTCAACGAATTTGTCGCTTACCTCAACTTCACCCAATATCTTGGTGACAACGCACAAGTTGTTGCGGCAACGGGTGTTGAGATGACGGAGAAAACCAAAGCGATTATCTCATTCGCACTGTGTGGTTTTGCTAACTTGTCATCGGTGGCCATTTTGCTTGGCGGCCTCGGTGGTCTGGCGCCTAGCCGTCGTCCAGAGATTGCACGCTTTGGTGTCAAAGCGGTGGTTGCTGGTACCTTGTCTAACTTGATGGCGGCAACGATTGCGGGTCTATTTGTGACCTTAACCCTCGCAGGTTAATCAGCTAATTACTGACTCAGCTAATTACGGACTAAGTATAAACCGATTAAAACGCCACACAGTGAATCTGTGTGGCGTTTTTTTATAGGGTGTATACTCAGGGAGTATCCGATAAATAAAGTGAAGCTGGTTAACAAAATAAGGAAAAACGATGCAGGAAGTGCTCCTTGCGGTAGTCGCCGGGTTTTTAGTCGGTGTTTTGTTTAGTGTGATCAAGTTACCTATCCCCGCGCCACCGGTTTTGTCGGGCGTGATGGGGATTGTTGGTGTCTACTTAGGTGGGATCGGCTACCAGTGGATTATCGAACGGTTTTTCAGCTAACCCGTATTGATTCTGCCAAGCAACACTGTATTTTCCAACAGAAACGGTAAAAACTAGTTTTGCCGAAACGGCGTTGGTAAAATAAGTGAAGGCCGTCAAAGTTTGGTGGCGCCACAATCTTTATTTTCCTCTTATGGTTAGCAACAAAGGTGTGGCTAGCCCCAATCGAAAACGTCCAATGGTAGAACTGCGAACACAAATGTGTTTGCACGCGGCAACAAGGATGGTTGGTTGAAGGCGGCGCAAGGTCCAGCCTCAAACTTCATGGAGCCAAGTCCGCTGAGCAGCAACCGGCTACAAGTGACGGTTGCCAACACAGTGGCCAACCCAATACCTGTTTGGCAAAAGAATGAGGACTGGAGATATCCAATGAACGAATTACATACCGCGGCCCTACGCGCACTCAAATTAATGGATCTGACCACGCTGAATGATGATGACACCGATGAAAAAGTGATCACCCTGTGTCAGAACGCGAAAACGGCTGTTGGTAATACGGCTGCTGTCTGCATTTATCCGCGCTTTATTCCGATTGCGAAAAAAACATTACGTGAACAAGGCACGCCAGATGTCCGTATCGCGACCGTGACTAATTTCCCCCATGGCAATGATGACGTTGATATTGCGGTAGCAGAAACCCAAGCTGCCGTTGCCTATGGCGCCGATGAAGTGGACGTTGTTTTTCCATACCGTGCGCTGATTGCTGGTGACGAAAGTACTGGCGCTGAGCTGGTGAAACAGTGTAAAGCGGCATGTGGTGACAAGGTGTTGCTTAAAGTGATCATCGAAACCGGTGAACTTAAAACTGAGGCGTTGATCAAGCGCGCCTCGGAGATTGCCATTGAGGCGGGGGCAGATTTTATCAAAACCTCTACCGGTAAAGTGGCTGTCAATGCCACGCCTGAAGCGGCTGAGATCATGCTGAATGTAATCAAAGACAAAGGCGTTGCAGCACGTGTTGGCTTTAAGCCAGCCGGTGGCGTGCGCACCGCAGAAGATGCGCAGCAATACCTGGCTATGGCCGATCGCATTCTCGGCGACCAATGGGCCGATAACCGCCACTATCGTTTTGGCGCATCTAGCTTGTTGGCGAACTTACTCCACACCTTGGGTGAAGGCGAAAAAGCGGCTGAAGGTGGCTATTAAGTAAGTTGCCACTCACCCAAACGGTAGGGCGAGCGAGGATCGTGTACTCGGTCGCTCACGTATTGTGCTGGTAAGGAGGATGCATGATCTTACCTCAGGAAATTATTCGTAAGAAGCGCGACAACATCGCGTTAAGCAAAGAAGAAATTTATTCGTTCATCCAGGGTGTTGCGAATGACTCAGTGTCGGAAGGCCAAATTGCTGCATTTGCGATGGCGATTTACTTCAATGATATGACCATGGATGAACGTGTGGCTCTGACCTGTGCGATGCGCGATTCCGGTATGACCATCGATTGGTCACACATGCATTTTGATGGCCCAATCGTGGATAAGCACTCGACAGGGGGCGTTGGTGATGTGACCTCGTTAATGCTGGGCCCAATGGTGGCGGCATGCGGCGGTTATGTGCCGATGATTTCAGGTCGTGGCTTAGGCCATACCGGCGGCACACTTGATAAACTGGAGTCTATTCCCGGTTATAACATCATGCCAAGCAACCAGGTGTTTGGTGATGTCACACGTGATGCTGGCGTAGCGATCATTGGCCAAACTGGCTCTTTGGCACCGGCCGATAAACGTGTGTATGCCACCCGAGATGTCACCGCCACCGTCGATAATATCTCATTGATCACGGCGTCAATCTTGTCGAAAAAGCTCGCGGCAGGTCTCGATGCTTTGGTTATGGATGTCAAAGTAGGATCGGGGGCGTTTATGCCCACGTATCAAGATTCAGAGGCGTTGGCGAAATCGATTGTGGGCGTGGCCAATGGCGCCGGCACTAAAACCAGTGCGTTGCTCACTGATATGAACCAAGTGTTGGCATCGTCGGCGGGAAATGCATTGGAAGTGAAAGAAGCGGTCGACTTTTTGACCGGTCGTTACCGCAACCCTCGCCTGTACAATGTGACCATGGCACTGTGTGCGGATATGCTGGTGGTGAGCGGACTGGCGTCAGATGTGACGCAAGCGAAACAAAAATTGGATCACGCATTGGATAGCGGTCGTGCTGCCGAGTGTTTTGCCAAAATGGTCGCAGGCCTAGGGGGTCCCTCTGACTTTGTCGAGTCGCCGGATCAATACTTGGCCAAAGCGTCAGTTATTAAGCCTGTCTATGCCGACCGTGCTGGAACGGTCAACGCGATGGATACGCGGGGATTGGGCATGGCTATGATAGAAATAGGTGGCGGCCGTCGGGTTGCCAGCGATAAAATTGATTATGCCGTTGGGTTGAACGAAATGATTCGTCTGGGGCAAAACGTGGATGAGCAAACACCGCTCGCCATGCTCCACGCTCAAACTGAAGAGCAATGGCAACAAGCGGCCAATGCGGTGCGAACCGCAGTAAAAGTAGCTGATGAGGCACCCAATTCTACGCCGGACGTATATCGTCGTATCAGCTTACAAGACGTCTAATGGAGGCGATCATGAAACGCGCAATTGTATTAGTTTTAGACTCATTTGGTATTGGCGCCACTGAAGACGCCGTAAAATTTGGTGACCAAGGCGCTAACACCCTTGGCCACATCGCACAAGCGTGCGCAAAAGGTGAAGCCGACAACGCCGATCGCAAAGGTCCACTGTCTTTGCCTAACATGACCAAACTTGGACTCGGCAAAGCCTGTGAAGAATCATCAGATTATTTCCCTGAAGGACTGGATCCTCACGCCGAGATCATTGGTGCTTATGCGCATGCCAAAGAGCTGTCGTCAGGGAAAGATACCCCATCTGGCCACTGGGAAATTGCCGGTGTGCCTGTCTTGTTTGAGTGGGGGTATTTTTCTGATTTGACCAATAGCTTCCCAGAAGTACTGCTTGACCGCATTGTTGAGCGTGCAGGGCTACCGGGTTATATCGGTAACTGCCATGCATCGGGAACGCAGGTGCTCGACGATCTTGGTGAAGAGCACATGAAAACCGGGAAACCGATCTTCTATACCTCGGCAGACTCTGTGTTCCAGATTGCCTGCCACGAAGACACCTTTGGGCTAGACAATCTGTATGATCTTTGCCAGATCGTGCGTGAAGAGCTGGAAGACTACAACATTGGCCGTGTGATTGCGCGCCCGTTTGTTGGTCCAGGTAAAGGCCAGTTCGAGCGTACCGGTAACCGCCGTGATTTATCGGTTGAGCCACCGTCAGCCACCGTACTGCAAAAAATTGTCGATGAGAAAGGCGGTGATGTCATTTCTATTGGTAAGATTGCTGATATTTATGCTCACTGCGGGATCACCAAGAAAATCAAAGCAACTGGCCTTGAAGCGCTGTTTGATGCCACTAAAGATGCGATCAAAGAAGCGGGCGACAACAGTTTAGTCTTCACTAACTTTGTCGACTTTGATTCCGCGTATGGCCACCGTCGTAATGTTGCCGGCTATGCGGCTGCACTCGAGTATTTCGACCGCCGCTTGCCTGAAATTATGGCGATGTTGGAAGACGATGATGTGCTGCTACTGACTGCAGACCACGGCTGTGATCCAACCTGGCCAGGTACGGATCATACTCGTGAGCACATCCCGGCATTGGTCTATGGTAAAAAAGTGCCAGCCGGCTCGCTAGGTCGCCGCGAAACATTTGCGGATATTGGCCAATCGTTGGCACAGTATTTTGATACCTCACCAATGGATTACGGCAAGTCATTCTTGTAATCGTCTCCGAGTGATCGCAATAAAAAGAGATGGCAGCATGCCATCTCTTTTTTTGTTTGCCCAGCGAAGCT
Source organism: Salinivibrio costicola subsp. alcaliphilus (assembly GCF_001996185.1). Lineage (NCBI taxonomy): Bacteria > Pseudomonadati > Pseudomonadota > Gammaproteobacteria > Vibrionales > Vibrionaceae > Salinivibrio > Salinivibrio costicola. The sequence goes on along the minus strand of NZ_MUFR01000042.1, from coordinate 76 downwards.
GGCAAACCCGTCAGGTTGAAAGAAACCTGAATCGCCCCGACTGAGGGGAAGATAATCCGACTCGCAAGGGCGTTGC
>NZ_MUFR01000041.1:0-25520 GCF_001996185.1 Salinivibrio costicola subsp. alcaliphilus | reverse complement strand
ATTTATGCTGAATGGAAGTGTGCATGAGCCGTATACGAGGTCCGTATGTACGGTTCTGTGAGAGGGATGAGGCGGCAACGCCTCACCCTACTCGATGTTGCCTATCTCTAACTGATTAGATTGCCGACACTATGATGGCGTTACCAAGGCAGTATGCGTGATCGGTTGTCGCGCCGTAGTAGCATGGCCATCAATAGCGCGCCGAGAAACAGCGCCAGTCCCAGTAGGGCACGAAGCTCAGTAATGGTCGATTGGATCTGTTGTTTGGCATGATCAATCACCGATTGGTGTTCAAGCGTGAGGCGTAAAAAGCCGATAATATCGCCATCACGGCTAATGGGCGTCATTAATTGCTGTCGTCCTTGGCTTTCGAGTCCAAGCGGCGTGGTGAGGCCCACGGCGGTTTCAAGCGGCAACGCATGGGTAGAGCGGACAACGGGGCGCCCGTTAAGTTGATAAAAGCTGGCATCGCGAATCAAAGGCTCGGTCGCTAGCTGGTCGGCGAGGGTTTGCAGTGGCTGGTAATTTTTGTCGACCAATGCATCATAGGCTTGCGCGCCGATTTGACGTGTCATTAACTGGGCGAGCTGATCGGTTTGCTGATAAAGCGCTTGATACTGGCGTTGGCTTAAGGTCGTACTATAGAGCATTAACGCCGCAATGGCACTGAATGCACTGATCAGAATTCCCCACCGAGTGGTTCGCCGTAGCGCTTTGCGCGAAATTGAAAACATACCTACCTCAAAGCCGTCTTGACGGCGTAATTAGCACTGGAGCTGAGTACACTTTTTATGGTATCACAGCCTCATCTCGATTGTTTTATTGACGAGGCTCTGCTTGAGAGCTGAAAAGGAAAATACTGACCATGGATAAGGCTAAGCCCTTGGCAATTTACCGCGCATCCGGACTGTATCGTCGCTTTCCCACTGTTACCCGCACGCTTCCCTATCGTCGCCGAAACGGTGGCTGGATTCTCTTCGCTGAGACGATCAGCGTTGATCATTTAGACAATATTGCTTTTTTTACCGGCCACGTAGTCGACGTCATGGATGCGTGGTGTGTCGGCCCGTATCAGGTTTTATTAATGAGTGGTGAGCTCACGCCCGATCACCGAACCGTGATTGATGCTCTCGGATTAGATTGTGCAGATCTGCACGCATTGCCAGATTTAAGTAAACCTGGATTGGCTGTGTTTGATATGGACTCAACAGCCATTGAGGTTGAATGTATTGATCAAATTGCCGCACTTGCAGGTGTAGGTGAGGCGGTCTCGGCGGTGACAGAGCGGGCAATGCTCGGAGAGCTTGATTTTGAGGCGAGCCTGCGCCAACGTGTGGCTGCGCTTAAAGGTACAGATATTGCTGTTCTTGATGAGGTGAAAGCGCATTTACCGTTAATGCCAGAAATGGCGGCGTTAGTCGCAAGCTTAAAAGCACACGGCTGGTACGTGGCAATCGCGTCTGGCGGCTTCACTCACTTTTCTGATCACCTTCAGCATCAGTTAGGGCTAGATTATGCCGAATCAAACCAGCTTGGTGTTGACGAGGGGAAATTGACTGGCGACGTGGTAGGGGCTGTTGTTGATGCCCAGCGCAAAGCGGATATTTTAACCACACTGGCGCAGCAGTACGATATTGATCCTGAGAATACTTTAGCGGTCGGGGATGGCGCCAATGATCTGGCGATGATGGAGGCGGCTGGACTCGGCATTGCCTATCACGCCAAGCCAACCGTGAATGCTCGAGCACAAACCGCAGTGAAACATTGTTGGCTTGGGGGCGTGCTCTGCGTGCTCTCTGCGAGCTTGCGAGCGGGGAAAATTAGCTGGCAACCCCGTTAACGGCCCAAGCGCATCAATACTTCGTCGGTGACATCCACTAATTCACCGTACGCACACAGCGAGATAAATTCGTCTTCGAGTTGGCGTGCTTTATGGGTGTCACGCTTGAGTAGCGCCGATAATTGTGATGGCTCAATGTCTTGCTCTGCGTGAGTCAGAGGCGTCATGCGATTGCGTATCACGGCAAACGTGCCGCCTTTTTGTGCCAACTGAACGAATTTACGGCGTGCATCGTCCGATTCAAACTCGCTATCGGCAAAGGTATGTACCGCTCGCACTTTGTCGGCTTGGATATCTATCCACACAAAGTACTCACGGACTAATTCATTGAGCGGTTGCGATGGGCGAGTGACTTCATGGGTTCGCGTTAAAATTTTATCGCCGAAAACCGGATAAAAAGATAATTGACGTCCGCCACCCGCCCGTTCGAGAAAACGGTGTAAGCGGCTCGGTGGTAAGTTGATCCCAACAGCAGACACCGACAAAGCGCCATTATCTCGTTGGACAAAATAGGGCTGTACGGTCAAACGCGTCAGCAACAGCTGGTGCATGGCCCAAACCAGAGGCGGATCGGGTAAGCGTTCATCGAGTACCGTTAACTTATCCTGATTATGTTCAATCAATCGGCGTAAGTATTGTCGGCGCCGGGTATTTGGCGACTCGGTGGTCAGTTTTAGCTGAATATTGTCTCTTTTCGGACTCACTCGAATCACTTGATACGGCATATCGACCAAGGGAGCGCGCGGATCAATATTGACAAATGCATCGAGCGATACCGAGACAATATCATCTCTTGCCCCTTGAAACGGTTGCGTCAGCGTCACATTGAGTCCCCCAGAGGAAAAGTCAATCAGTTGACCTTTAAGAGGCCCTTGTTCAGCGTGAACCATTGATACTTCCGATCGATAAGCGTATCGGGGCTCCCGTCGTTGTGGCTGGCGATCGGATGAGATGAGCTGTGCACGGCAAACGGGGTTGCGCTGGTGTAAAAAACGTCGCAGGACCTGACTAGAGCATTGAGGTTTTGGGTGTTCAAGGTAACTGCGTCTTCCGTCGGCATGAGTGACATCTTGTACCAGCGCAACATGGGTCAGCGTTTTGAGGGTGTTAAGCCAATCGGGTGACACATCTTGGAGGCGTTCAATATCTGTCGCATTAATGGCAGACATCGTCACTTTAAACACGCGCCACGAGGCGCGCTTGGCTCCCAGGTGCCAAAAAAGCTGGCGCTCTTCTTCGCTCATTTCACTGGGAGAGGCGGAGTAGAAAAAACGCTGTTTGTTTTTTTCAACAGAAAAGCAGTACAGCAACAGCTGGCTGGTGGAGGCTCCGTCGAGTTGGAGCAGTGATAACCGTTCAGTGTTAAACAGGTGATTGATCACGGGTTGATTACGGTTATCGTGCCAGTAGGCCCATAGCTCCTGATTCTGTCGCGTTTGTAGCACATATTCCATTTTATCTTGTGCGAAATAGAGCGGTAACACACTGGTATGATGCAAAAAAGATTGCTCGTAACTTTGCAGTTTTAACGTGAGCAGTTTGTCTTCGCCATCTTGCTTGCCGCGAAAATCTGGCGCGGTCATTTCTGCTTCTAATGCTTGTTTTATCGCGTCACTGCTCGTGTCTAGCCGCAACCGCAGCCAGACATTGCTGGTCGAGTCTTTGTTGTCATCGACGCCGATAATCCGATAACTCAACCCCTGTTCAAGATCGGGGTCCGGGTATGTTTGTGCGAGAGTGGTAAAGCGAACCACCACCTCTGAGCTCGGTGGATAATCGAACGCAGCAGGCACACGAACCCGACAGCCCGAGTTCGATAAATCACTGGTCACTCCATGCACTTCATGGCCAGTGTTGAGCGTAATTAAGACTTGTGTAGCAAAATGAATGCGGCTTTCACTGCGTGATAAGTAATGACCAAATGTCAGCTTTTCGGGTAAGAGTGCCGACTGTGACGCATCGCTTACCGGCCCTTTTCCTTGCTGTTGGCGCTGTTTCTCTTTTTCGTGCTTCACCCGAAAGTTATTCGGTGTGTTATGCAAATCTTCCCATAATCCTTGGGTGAGTTGGCCGTTATACATAGGGAGACGATCGTAGTAGCGGTTAATCGCCACATCATCGAGCCAGTGCTTTTGACCGTGCAGGCTGTATTCGTGGCATTCGCCATCCACTTTCCCGCGTAAGTCGATGGCGCGATTGCATGGGGTCATCAGCCGTCTGATCTCCATTTTGATCAGCAGCTTTGCGGAGCTGGGCTCGTTAGCCGTGAGCTTATCGAGCAACACCTCAAATTTTGGGGTTTGGGACAGAGGAAGCAGTTGCTCAATCAGTCCCTGGTAATCATCCTGCTTCATGGCAAAGTCTGGTAAAGTAATCGCTTACTTTGTTAACGGCATCTTCTCTGAAAAGTGTCGGGATAATGAATAAGATAGCAATCATTTTGTGAATTAGCTGACATCATACGTATTGGAGAGCGAATGGCAAAAACAAAACGAGCCTACGTGTGTAATGACTGTGGGGCAGATTTTCCGCGTTGGCAAGGGCAGTGTTCTGCATGCGGGGCGTGGAACACGATTACCGAAGTGAGGTTAGCGGCCTCGCCTCAAGTCGCACGCAATGAAAAATACGCCGGTTATACCGGCAGTGCCGAGGGTGTCGTACAAACCTTACAAGATATTAACCTGCAAGAAGTACCGCGTCTAAGCAGCGGTTTTAAAGAGCTTGATCGGGTACTCGGTGGTGGGATTGTGCCGGGGGCGGCAATTCTTATCGGTGGTAACCCTGGCGCGGGTAAAAGTACCTTACTATTGCAAACCATGGTGGGCTTAGCACACCATTTTCCGACACTGTATATCACCGGGGAAGAATCGCTCCAACAAGTCGCGATGCGGGCTGACCGACTCGGGTTACCCAAAGATAAGCTTAAGTTATTGTCTGAAACGGGCGTTGAAACCATTTGTCAGGTTGCGAAAAAAGAACAGCCTAAGATCATGGTGATCGACTCCATCCAGGTGATGCATGTCGCCGAGGTGCAATCGGCTCCTGGGAGCGTGGCACAAGTCCGTGAATCTGCCGCCGCCTTAACCCGTTACGCCAAACAAAACAATGTGGCCATTTTTATGGTCGGACACGTGACCAAAGATGGTTCACTGGCAGGCCCGAAAGTGCTTGAGCATTGTATCGACTGCTCGGTGTTATTGGATGGATCGAGCGATAGTCGCTTTCGCACTTTACGCAGCCACAAAAACCGTTTTGGGGCGGTGAATGAGCTGGGCGTGTTTGCCATGACAGGTCAGGGATTGAAGGAAGTGAGTAATCCGTCGGCGATTTTTCTCTCCCGTGGTGAGGAGCAAACTTCTGGCAGTTCGGTCATGGTCATCTGGGAAGGCACGCGCCCATTATTGGTCGAAATACAGGCGCTGGTGGATTATTCGCAATTGGCTAATCCCCGTCGGGTGGCTGTGGGGTTAGAGCAAAATCGTCTAGCGCTGTTATTGGCGGTGTTACACAAGCACGGCGGGCTGCAAATGTCTGATCAAGATGTGTTTGTGAATGTGGTTGGTGGCGTCAAAGTGACTGAGACCAGCGCGGATCTGGCCTTGTTGCTTGCGTTGATCTCAAGCTTTAGAGACCGGCCTTTGCCAAGAGAATTAGTCGTGTTTGGCGAAGTCGGTTTGGCCGGTGAAATTCGCCCGGTACCCAGTGGGCAAGAGCGGTTAATGGAAGCGGCGAAACATGGCTTTAAAAAAGCGGTTGTCCCTAAAGCCAATATGCCCAAACAGACGCTTGAAGGCATGACCGTGTACGGTGTGAGCAAGTTGTCAGATGCGTTGGCAGTATTAGAAGAGTTATAGCGGCGGTTGCTTGAGCTACATAGCGGCATTAGCCGGGGCGCGATCATCCTCTGCGTCACGCTGCTGTGCGGTGCTTAACGGTGGGTTAGGGGCGGGCATATTGGCGACTTGGACCTGGGTCTGGACCAAGTTTTCAACCACTGCGACCAAATGTCCCCAGCTCACGCGTTTTTCGTTTTCGAGTAAGGAATCGAACTCTTCAGTGCTCCATTTTATAAAGCGACGTGGGTCAAGAGCGCGGCCCAAAAAGCGCACTTCATAATGCAAATGCGGGCCAGTTGATAATCCGGTGTTGCCCGACCATGCAATTAAATCCCCTTTTTTCACAAATTGCCCGCTCCGGACATTGAATTTATCCAAATGGGCATAGAGTGTCATAAAGCCAAAGGCGTGGTCGATTTTGATAAAGTTACCATAGCCTTTGCGGCGGCTGGGACGGACATATTCGACGACGCCATCCGCGGGGGCATACACCGGCGTGCCGACGTCTGAGGTCAAATCTAAGCCCATATGGAATTTTTCTTTCCCTGTCACAGGGTGAGTTCGTGAGCCATATCCCGAGGAGCGTCGGTAGCTTTCAAGCGGTTTACCATTCGGGATTAGCTGGAGCATGGTGTAACGCACCGCTGAGTTAATCGCTGCGACATCGAGACGGTGAGTGAGCGAGGCGTCTTTGGCCACTGATTCTAGCCCGAGCATATCTTCAACCGTGACCACGCGTTGTGTCAGGGCGGTGAGTTCAACATCTTTGTTCTCGATGGTTTGTGACAGCGCATCACGTTTTTGTTGCAACATCGCCACCTCGTTATTTAAGGTCGCGCGCTCTTGGCGTAATCGTTCAACAGCCGCTTCGGCCTCGGTCGAACGCTCAGAAAGCAGGTACAGGCTAGCAAAGGTGATGGTGAGAGCCGCGAGTATCACTAATGCAAGGGTTTGCACGACCTTTTTACGGGTCGGGCAGAGGGTATAGTGTTTCACCCCGTTCGGGTGCGTTACGGCAATATGGATATGGTCTGTCATGACTGGTTACTGCTGGCCTGCATTAAATACCGTCCATGACCGTGCGGATTAAGCGTTCGGTTCCGCCATGTGGTCAGTCAATTGCGCAAGCTCGCGATGAAGCAGTTCATCGTTACCCACGTTCAGTTCAACGAGCCTTTTTAAATGACTGGCGCTATCAATGTCAATGTGATCGATGTAAAGATGGAGATAATTTTCGCAGTTATTTACCAGAATGCAGTCCATGTCTAATTCTACATCCGAGTCATGGAGGTAAAACACCAGTAGAAACGCGTTATGTTCGGGATCAGCTTGCCAGTTCTCAGGACGGCTGAGCAACACGCCTTTGAGAGATAGATCCAGTACCTGTGCGTGCCACTGCTGCTCGTTTTGTTTGAGTATTGCCGGCACACGATACATGACGCGGGAAAATTTTCTACGCTCTGTCATGATGACATCTCCTCATTCACTGTCTCTAGTGTAGGTGATATGGGGCAATCACAATACTGATTTAGTGGTTTGTCTCACATTTAAAACGTTTTCGTGGTTCTGCTGAGCTAAGTACAGGCGGCAATACGGTTTATCGAGATGACGAGTGAGAAGATGAAGAGTGGGAAGGTAAAGGGCAGCCGTCGCTGCCCTTACCGTGGTATGCGTCATTATTTGACTGCACGCTTGTACTTGATCCGGTGCGGCTCCGCCGCTTGTGCACCCAGTGTTTTTTTCAACCAATCGGTGTATTCAGCAAAGTTACCTTCAAAGAAGTTCACTTGGCCTTCATCTCGATAGTCAAGAATATGGGTCGCGACACGGTCAAGGAACCAGCGGTCGTGCGAGATCACCATGGCACAGCCTGGGAACTCTAAGAGTGCCTCTTCAAGTGCACGGAGCGTTTCCACGTCCAAGTCGTTAGTCGGTTCGTCAAGGAGCAACACGTTACCGCCAGCTTTTAGCAATTTGGCGAGGTGGACGCGGTTACGCTCACCGCCTGACAAATCACCAATGCGTTTTTGTTGGTCACTGCCTTTAAAGTTAAACCGTGACACATAAGCGCGTGCCGGTAACTCAAAGTTATTGATGCGAATGATGTCCGCCCCTTCGGAGATCTCATCATAGACGGTGTTATTATCGTCCATACTGTCTCGGAACTGATCGACCGAGGCCAGTTGTACGGTATCGCCTACTTCAACGGTGCCGCTATCTGGGGTTTCTGTGCCACTGAGCATCTTAAATAGGGTTGATTTACCCGCGCCGTTCGGACCAACAATACCGACAATTGCCCCTTTGGGCACGCTAAAGGATAAGTCATCGATCAAGATGCGATCACCAAACGACTTGGTCAGATTATTGACCTCAATGACTTTTTCACCCAGACGTGGACCTGGTGGGATAAACAGCTCGTTGGTCTCGTTACGGCGTTGATAGTCCGTGGTGTTGAGCTCTTCAAAGCGGGCCATACGGGCTTTTGATTTCGCCTGACGGCCTTTTGGATTCTGGCGAACCCACTCAAGCTCTTTCTCAATGGTTTTCTGACGCGCTTTTTCTTGCGACGCTTCTTGCTTTAACCGTACATCTTTTTGTTCGAGCCAAGATGAGTAGTTGCCTTCCCACGGAATACCTTCACCACGGTCAAGCTCAAGAATCCAGCCTGCTGCATTGTCGAGGAAGTAACGGTCGTGCGTAATGGCAACGACGGTACCGGAGTAGTCGACTAAGAAACGCTCAAGCCATGCAACGGATTCAGCGTCTAGGTGGTTAGTTGGCTCATCAAGCAGCAGCATGTCGGGCTTTTCGAGTAGCAGACGGCAAATAGCAACACGACGACGCTCGCCCCCTGAAAGGTGCTTGATTTGCGCATCCCACTCGGGCAAACGCAGTGCATCTGCTGCACGCTCCAACGTATTATCGAGGTTATGCCCGTCTTTAGCTTGGATCAGTGCTTCGAGTTCACCTTGCTCTTGCGCTAAGGCATCGAAGTCGGCATCTGGATCAGCGTAAGCGGCATAGACACCATCGAGACGCGTTAATGCATCTTTGACGTCACCGACCGCTTCTTCAACGGTTTCCCGGACTGTCTTTTCTTCATCCAGCTTCGGCTCTTGCGGGAGATACCCGATCTTGATCCCGGGTTGCACACGGGCTTCGCCCTCAATCTCGGTATCGATACCGGCCATAATGCGCAATAGGCTCGATTTACCGGCCCCGTTGAGACCCAACACCCCAATTTTGGCGCCTGGGAAGAAACACAAAGAAATATCTTTAAGAATTTGACGCTTAGGTGGCACGATCTTGCTCACCTGCGACATGGTATATACGTACTCAGCCATTTCTGCTCACGTTAATCGTTGTGGTATAAAAAACGCTATTCTAACGTTAACTTTGCCAAGTTTAACAGTGATTGTCATATTCGGTCACTAATATGGCGAGACGTGCCGACAAACAACGCTTACCACCTACAGGGAATTTGCGGGCGGAGCTGTTGTCTACTCGGTGTTACACAGTCGGTGTTGCATACAATAGGAGCGATCTTTGACATGGAACGATTCATCGCATTATCCGGGCCAATCAAGTCAGCATATCGAGCGGCTTTTCGTCACGCCCGTGCCTTCTTTCCTGTATGGGTGTCAGGGTTCGTGTTGATTTCCAGCTTATCAGTCCCGATGGTTGAGGCTTCCGCCAGCCCTGATAGTCGTCAAATGACACCGCACCAGCGCCAGTATGAAGCGGCAATCGATGCGATTGAAAGCGGTGATTTGCATCAGTTTCAGCGCTTAAAAGCACAACTGCGTGATTATCCTTTGTATCCGTATCTCGATTATCGTGATTTCACTCGTAATCTTTCTAAAAAGCCTCACCACGCGGTCACTAACTTTATTCAGCGTTATAGCACTATGCCATTCGCGAATAGTTTGCGTGCGGATTATCTCACCCTGTTGGCGGACAGAGGAGATTGGAAGACCTTGATCGCGTTCCAGTCTGATGTGCCACGGAGTGATCGTTATCAGTGCCAATATTATTATGCGCACAGTCAAGCGGGGAATCAGGCTTTAGCGCGCAGTGGCGCCAAATCGCTCTATTTGTCGGGTCAATCCGTGGATAGCAGTTGCAATGACTTATTTGATTTTTTATCGGAACAAGGGCTGCTGACCGGTGACTTGATATTGCAGCGTATGCTTCTAACATTCGATGCGCGCAACCGCAGTTTGATGCGTTATTTGTTACGCCAGTTACCCGAGGCGGATCGTGCGGTTGGCAAGCAGGTGTTGGACTTATATGACCAACCTGAGAACGTGGCCGACTTTTCGAAGCGCAGTTATGTGACGCCGTTTAATCAAAAACTGACTCGCTTGGCGTTTGAGCGTTTGGCTCGCAAGGATGAAGCGCAAGCCATTCGCCATTTTCGTCGCACGGTCGAGGGGCAGCATTACGATAAACGAGAGCGACAAGACATTGCCGATTACTTGATTGGCCAATTAATGAATGATGACGAGCCTGCATTGGCTGGCTGGCGAGATCGTATGCTGCGTCAGAGTCATGATGATGGTTTATTGGAAAGACGGTTTCGCCTTGCACTTATCGAGGGTGACTGGCACGCGCTGGATCAGTGGCGCGCATTGCTCAGCGAAGCGGCTCAGCAGTCTTTAAAGTGGCGGTATTGGCAGGCGAGAATCAAGCTAGAGCTTGGTGATAGTGCGTCAGCAAATCAAGCATTTGCTTCCATGCTTGGTGAGCGTAATTTCTATAGCGTGGCAGCGGCGCAGCATTTAGATAAACCGATTTCAATACCCTCACGCACAGCAGTCCTGAAAGAAGCAGGGTTAATGCCGATCAATGATGTATTGGCAAGAGTGAATGAGCTTATCGCGCTCGATAAAATCTATGCGGCTAAGCGTGAATGGTATTATGTATTACAACGTGCTAGTGATGAGCAGATTGCCTTACTGGCGGCCTATGCCAATAAAAAACATTGGTACCACTTCGCGGTTCAAGCCACGATTGCGGGAAAAATGTGGGACCATTTGTCACTCCGCTTCCCGTTAGCACACCAGTGGTGGTTTGAGTTTTTCAGCCGCGAGCGTGGCGTAGACAAAACCACACTGATGGCCTTATCGCGTCAAGAGAGCGCCTTTTTTACCCGTGCAGTGTCCCATGTGGGTGCAAGAGGCTTGATGCAATTAATGCCAGGCACGGCACGCGAAACCTCTCGTCAGTTGGGATTTGATTATCAAGGCCCTGCTAGCTTGAGTGATCCGGGCGTTAATATTCGTCTTGGCAGCGGTTACTTAAAAATGATGTTAGATCGTTTCGACAGTAATCGTATCTTGGCATTCGCGGCCTATAACGCCGGCCCGCATCGTGTGTCGCGTTGGTTGGAACGATCGCAAGGTCATATGGATGCGATTGCTTTTATTGAGTCGATTCCGTTTTACGAAACGCGCCATTATGTGCAGAACGTCTTGATGTTCGACATTTATTATCGTCAGCTGTTAGGTGAGCCGGTGCAATTTTTAAGTGCGCACGAGCTGGCTCAGCGCTATTGATGTTATCATTGCTGTCATCACGTAAAGAGCGAGAGGAAACCATGTCGCAATCGCCTGCATTCTCTGGTTGGCAAGATGTTATTTCTTTAGTGCGTTTAGCAGGAAAAGACGATAACGATGATGCATTACTGACAGCACTACTGACGCCTGATGAGCGAGATACTCTGGTCGCTCGGATCAATATCTTGCATGAATTATTAGAAGGCAGAATGAGTCAGCGCCAGCTCAGTCAGTTACTTGGGGTAGGGATCGCGACCGTGACCCGAGGCTCTAACGAATTAAAGCGGATGGATGAAGATACCAAAATTTGGCTCGCCGACTTGCTCAAGCGCGAGGCGGAGCAAACCCGCTCTTGATCCCCTGTCTATCAAACAAAAACGGAGCCCACGGGCTCCGTTTTTAGCGCTGGGTTTTTAGCGCTGGGTTTTTAGCGCTGGGTTTTTAGCGCTGGGTTTTTAGCGATAAAGGTGTGGATGCATAAACGGGATCAGTGCCATGATCAAAGCTTGATGATACACGCTTGATCGCGTTAATCGGTGTCCGGTAAGCATACCGATGGCGCCCCCTTTTTGTTTTACATTTTGTTGGCTAAACATTCGATCCATCACATCACCGAGCTCCTCGCCTTGATGCAATGCCTTGAGGGCGTCTGGTGGAAGGGGAAGTGACGCTGAGCGTGCTTCGCCGTGCGCGTCGTCTTTTGCTATGATCATCCAAGCAAAGGTATGTTGGCCATCCAAGCCGGCTTCTATCCCCACATAATAATCGCCTTGATAACGTCCTTGTGCATGCCGAACCCGATTGCATGCGCCTGAATAGGTTTCTTTCTCTGTCATGGGTTGGTCGGCGACATCACTGGGTACGGACACGCCGGTAAACGTGAAGTCGGTATTGGGAAAAACGTCATAAAATGCTGCTTTAACGGCAGAAATTTTGGCAGGGTTTTGTGAGGTGACGATTACGTGGGTCATACGCCCTAGCGCTCCTTATCATGTTGGTAGGCGCGCTGCAGTATACGCCAGCGTAAAGGTAAGCGCAGCATGCCTATTATGCGACTCGCATCATTGGCTTGCGCCACTTCATTTAAGCCAATTCGCATTCCCTGATGCCCTTTGCGAGGCTGAGCAACATAGGTATTAAACCAGCGATCCCAGCAAGACAAATTAAAGCCATAGTTGGCATTGCACTCATGAAAACGAGTGGAATGATGAACGCGATGCATATCGGGCGTGACGACGATACGGCGCAGCCAGTCATCGAGACGCAGCGGTAAACGGACGTTGCTGTGGTTAAACATCGCCATGCTGCTTAATACGGTTTCAAACAGAATCACGCCTAAAACAGGGGCACCTAATAAGGCTACCAGTGCACATTTTATCGCCATTGAAAGCCAGATTTCGACGGTGTGAAAGCGCGCGCCAGTGGTGACATCAATATCCATGTCGGCATGATGAACCAAGTGTAATCGCCATAACCAAGGGAGCTCATGGAACAGCTTGTGTTGATACCAAATCGCCAAATCCATGACAATTAGCGTGAGGACTACCGTTGCCCAAAGCGGCAAAGAGAGCTGATTAAGCAGTCCCCACCCTGATTTATCGACAAGGCTGGCAACACCAACTGCTGAAAGCGGTGCCAGTAGCCGAAGCGTTAGCGTATTAAATGCGGTGAGCGCAATATTGCCCCGCCAGCGTTCACGTCGAGTACGGGTTAACTGACGTTTGGGCCATTGCCACTCGGCGACCAGCATGATCACGAGTACGAGCACGAATAGACCAAGTCGAAATCCCGCTTCATGTGTTTCAATCCAGTTCATTATCGCTCCTTGTTCGCCTTTATATTACGCGAAAAGCAGATAATACGTTTAGTCAAACAGCAAAAATTGCCGAAGTGGTTACGATGGTGGATGGGGCAGCATCAATAGGTTTATGGTTGGGCATAGGCTCAGGGATTCTTTTACATCACACGCCTTGAATATGAATGTAACGTAAACGTTAATTTTGCTGGCCTTGTTCAACGAATTAGATTACTTGCTCTAAAAATTAGGCACAAGATCACGTTTATACTAATAGCCTGTTTCTATTGAGTTTGTTTCTTTTTACTAATGATGAGTATCTCATGAATGAGACATCTCTCGTTAGTGTAAAAAGGAATGATAAATGCACAAACATAGCTCTCTTGCGCTCATTATCGGCGCGCTCTTTCATACCTCCGGGGCTTGGGCGATGGCAAAAGTGCCTGAACCCGTTGAACCACCGACGGAACCAGACTCACAAGCCTGTATTGTGTTAACAGGAAGTGAACCTATCGATATTGGGCGCACCAGCGCCGAGCGCTGTCTACCGGGCGACGATCCTTTTACCGCAGAGCAATGGCATTTGCTAAATAGGGGACAGAATGCATTTGCTCGCGAAGGAGGGCAGCCAGGTAATGACTTAAATCTTTGGTGGGCTCATCGACAAGAGATTTTAGGCCAAAACGTCAATGTCGCCGTGGTTGATGATGGGTTAGAGATCGCACACCCTGATCTAGTGGCGAATATGCGTGCAGGAAAATCTTACGATTTCGTTGATCGTGATGACGATCCGACGCCTGAAGGGTGGAGCAATCGAAATACAGCTCACGGCACTTCGGTGGCCGGTATTATCGCGGCGGCGCGTGATAACGGCTTGGGAGGGATGGGTGTTGCACCGCTTGCCAATCTACAAGGCTATAATTACCTGGCATATCAGAGCCAAAAAGCATGGGAGATCAGTCACGGGCGGGAAGGTTATTCAGATGATGTCCGAGTCTTTAATCAAAGCTATGGTGGCTCAGGGGTGCGCAGCTATCCTTATAGTGATGATCCTATGAGCTATGATGGTCGCCAAAATGCCCAATACAAGACAATGACCACGGAAGCTTTTGGTGGGCGTGGCGCAGTATTTGTTAAGTCAGCGGGAAATGGCTTCAGTCGCACCTCGTTTAACCGAGAGCGATTTGGTCCTGTGGGTAATAATAATGGATTGCCATGGCAAAACAGTAACCAGTCATCCAGCAACGCAAATTATTGGAATGTGACGGTCAGTGCCTTGAATGCAGATGGCAAACGATCGTCGTACTCTTCTGTCGGTAGCAACGTATTCTTGACGGCTCCAGGAGGCGAATACGGCACCAATAAACCCGCACATATCACCACAGATTTGACCGGTTGTACCATGGGCTATAACCGCAATGATCGTATTCCTTATGATTCGCATGACCTACACGGTGGCACGGAAATAGACAACACGTGTGACTTTAATAGCGTCATGAATGGCACATCATCGGCTGCACCAAACACCTCGGGTGCGTTCGCGCTACTAATGTCGGCCTATCCGAACCTTTCCCAGCGTGATATTCGCCATTTGTTAGCGACGACGGCTACACGTGTGGATACGAATAGTGATGATGTACGCTTAAGCTACCAAACGGCACAAGGGCAGATTCGCACTGTCACGGGACTAGAAGGTTGGCAACAAAACGCGGCAGATCGTTGGTATAGCCCAACCTATGGGTTTGGCTTAATTGATGTCAATGCGGCGCTTGAGGCGGCAAATACGTATCAACCTTTGCCTGAGCAAGTGTTTACGGATTGGGCTTGGTCTTATCACAACCAAAATGGTGACACAGGGCTACCGATTGCTGACGCAGGAGTAGCCGCCACCGCCGATAGCGTGCGAGTGACAGATGACCTCACTATTGAGGCGGTGCAAGTACGTAGCTCAATTGATCATAGCCGTATGTCCGATTTGTTGATCGAGCTCGAATCGCCATCTGGCACACGCAGCGTGCTTATGTCGCCGCGTAACAGCATGTTATCGAATGCGCTGGATAGCACTTATCCAGAGGGTTTTACCGATCACTTAATGCTCAGCCATAAATTCAATAGCGAAAGTTCAGCGGGTCAATGGACGTTACATGTTACTGACACCGATGGTGAAACACGTCAATACAGCTTGGGAGGGGAAGTGAAATCCCTACCCAATAACAGCGCTGATGGCAAACTAATGCAATGGTCATTGCGTGTTATTGGTCACCGCGGTTAATAGGAGAAAAGTATGAAAAAGTTAATTGCAGTAATCGCAGCGATGGGGCTGACAATGAGTGTCCATGCCGCTACGGTTGAATTAAATGGTGACCGCTATGTTGTGGTCGATACGGCCGATAATGCTCGCAATATGAATGGCGAGCAAATGGGGGTGATGGTCGGTGACAAGGTTGCCTTGTCTGCTCAGAGCACACCATTAACAGTCACTGGTTCTATTTTGGTGAAAGCGAGTCAAGCACGAGCGGATCAACTCGCTGACCAATATGGTCTGGATCTGGTGAGTTATATGGATGGTGTCGCGTTGCTCGAAGCCAGCCCGGGAGTGAATGTATCGGCGCTGGAAAAAGCACTCAATCAATCACTCGAGACGCCGGTCAACCTTGAACTCAATCCTCAAAACCAGCAGCCTCAGTAATTCGTGTACTGCGAGCCCGCCAATCACTGGCGGGCTTTTAATCGCATCCAACCAACGATTTTGTTACTAGATATTCCAGAATGTTCATAAATTTTACATGAGTTAAACGCCTCATCTTGCTATGATTTTCCGCCATTAAATCCCAACAAACTAGACAAAACATCAGCATGTAGATCCGTCTGCAGCGAGGGAAAAGACGATGTGGAAAAAAGTTAAACATTCTTTACCATTGCAAATTGCATTGGCAGCAGCACTGGCTTGGCTGGTGGGGACTGTATTTGGTCCCATAGAAAATGCGGAGCAGACCACTTGGTATCCATTGCTCATGTTGGCCAAAGTCAGTTATATCGGTTTACTGAAAGCCGTCGTCGGCGTGATGGTGTTGCTCTCGCTGCTGGAAGGGATCAGTAATATTGGCAACGTTGTCCGCTTAAAACGTCTCGGTGGTGCCACCCTTTTGTTCTACGGTTTTACCACCACCATAGCGATTATTCTGGGACTTGGCGCAGCGTTACTGATGCCAGAGTGGCAAACGCTTAACAGTGCGCCACCGGTGGATGAGAGCATCAGCTTTATCAATCAAGATGCGGTAGGAGCTGGCGCGATTGCCACCAAGCTTTTTAACATGGCGTTAGTGAATCCCGTTGAGGCGCTAAGCAGTGGTAATCTACTTGCGATTGTCGTTTTCACCATTTTGTTTGGTATTTCACTGATTGTAGCTTTGCCGGAAAAACACCCGCTATTTGATACCATTCGTGGTTTAAACCAAGGTATTAACACGCTGGTGGCCGGAATCATCAAACTGGCGCCGTTCGCCGTTTTTGCGATTGTCTTTCAGTTTTCGCATCAAGGAGACAATGACTTATTTGGTCAGCTGTTTAGCTTCGCGGCTTTAGTGTTTGCTCTGACGATGGTACATGGCGTCATTGTATTGCCGCTGATCGCACGTGTCGCGGGAGGCGTTGGTTTTATCGCTTTATTTCGTGCAATCTCTGCGCCTCTGGCGATGGCATTTGCTACCTCATCAAGCGCGGCAACACTGCCGGTATCTATGCAGGCAGCCAAGGAAGAGCTCAAGATCACCCCATCTACGGCGAGCATGGTATTGCCTTTGGGGGCGGTGATGAACATGGATGGCACCGCGCTGTTTGAAGGGATTGCTGCCGTGTTCCTTGCGCAATTGTTCGGGATTGATTTGTCTACGACCGGTATTGTGATGATCTTCATTATGGCGATGGTGTCGTCGGTGGGCGCGCCAGGGATGCCATCGGGCTCGATGTCTGGGATGCAGTTGGTGCTGCTGGCAGCGGGGATCCCGCTTGAAGCCATCGCTATCTTGCTGATCATTGAGCGCCCGCTTGATACGTTCCGTACCGCAGTCAACGTGCAAGGTGACCTGATTGGCGCCACGGTTATCGATAAATGGCAAAAGCGTGTAGGTTAATCTTGCTGTTACCCGCTTAAGAACAGGATGCGATGAAGCTAGCGGCTATCGATAAACTTTATCGACAAACTCGGACGTCATGGCTGAAAGAAAAGCACTATAGTCCAACCCAAATGTGACGGTTTCACCGACCGCTAGCATTTTTTCTGGTGTCTCAACCATTAAATGATCACTGCATGATGAAACGATTGTCATGCCGCTGGGAGGATGTAATCCGTCAATACATACATCCTGTCGGCCTAAGGCAAGAATGGCCTGGTTGACCTGACCTCTATTTTGTAGGCTGATGGTTTCACCAAAGGCATTAACGCCTCGTTTTCCCCATGGATATGAGGGTTTTTGGCTCGACTCTATGACCTCGGCTGTTAATGTGATCGCTGTGGATGATAAGCCCGATATTTGTGGCTGATTTTTTGGGACTAGGCCTAAAAATATTGCTTCGCCAAGCCGTAAATGGTTAATACGGGTTTGGCCTTGATGGGCTAGTACCCAATTAATCGAGCCCGAGTTACCGCCCGAAATGATGTCTAGCCTTATCGAAAACGTCGTCTCGATGTGTTCAGCAAGATCCGATAAAAGCTGCATATTGATATCGTCTGGCTCAACACCGTATCGGCAGGTTAAATTCGTACCTATGCCTTTGAGTGTAATGTTGGGCAGTTTAATGACATCGTTGATCAGATTAATAAGGTTGTCGGGCATGACACCTTCTCTTAAATCTCCCAGCTCAACCATAATGATGATCTGATGAATACGATTACATCGCCCAGCGGCGTCAGAGAGTTTTTGGATCACTGCAATTTCAGTATTCAGACTGATATCGCAGTCAATGACGACGCGCTCTATTTGGCTTAGCATCGGGGAACGTATTAATAGAGTGGGTACCGTGACACCTGCCTCTCTCATCCGTTTTATATTATCTACTCTTGAGTCAGCGAGCATCGTTGCGCCGGCATTAATGAGCGTATTGGCAATGATAGGGTGGCCCAAACAGCTTTTGGTCACGGGAGTGACAGTCACGCCTTTTAAAGTCAGTTGTTCAATCAGCCGTTGGGTGTTGAGGGATATTTTAGCGCAATCGAGTTCTATTTTTGGGTAGCTCACTGCTTTGCTTCAATTTTATCTTCTAGCAGTGGGAACGCTGAAAGTAGGATCTGTACTAATTGCTCTTTCGGTTGCGATAAGGGATCGGTGACCGGGAGTTTAAGTTCATGTGTATACGCATTGATATAAGATAAAGTCTCTCCCATCGACATCCCCTCGTGGTTGAGAGTGATCCCAATGACATGCGTATTGGCAAATGTTTCGATCAGGTTAATTTCGCTTGCGAGCGTCGGTATCGCCATGTTGGGAAAATCGACACGATACAGGCGTTTCGGTGCATGCTGTAAGATAACTGCGGTCGGGCAACTTCCTCGCAGTATGAATGAGCTCGTGGAAAAGGCTGGATGACTCAGAGCACCTTGGCCTTCCACTAAAATAATATCTGGGTTTTCTTGGGTGTAGGCATCGACGATCACGGCCTCCAATTCGCCAGCACAAAATTGAGAAGGAACAGCATCGAGTGCCACACAATAACGTTCACCCTGAATAATACCGGTTTGTCCGGTGGCGATCATGACGACGTTTAACCCTACCTTTCTGAGCTCTTGAGCCAATATTGTCGTAGTGGTCCGTTTCCCGAGCGCACAATCTGTTCCCAAAATAGCGACAATGGGACAGGTCACACTATGGACTTGCCCAGTAAATGTTTTTAACGCCTCTTTTTTCTTGGGTTTGCGAATATCCAGTATGTGGACGTTGTTCTTCTTGCTCGCATCAACAAAAATGGCATCGTCATTGAGAAATTCATGTAAACCATTAACGATATTGAGCCGTTTTGACATGGCGTCGAGGATGACATTTTTATCTAAATCAGACAGTAAGCCTGTGGACGGCGCGACACCAAAAATAAAATAATCTGGTCGTGTAGGTTCATGATGTAAAGCCTCTTCGAGGTCGGCGAAAATAGGGATGTTGTTTTTGGTTTTGTCGAGAACGTCGCCCGCGTCTTTGTTTGCAAGGGAGCTGTCTATAACGGAGAGAATACGATATTTTTGAGAGTGTCGGACAAGACCATTGGCAGTTTTCCCATCAATTTTACCAAAATGACCTTCACAATAAACAATTGCCGTCGGGGTTAATGCCCCTTGGCTCTCGATTAACCTCTCTTGGCTCTCGAGTAATGTTTCTTGGTTATCGAATCGAGTCGTTGGTGATGCTAAATCGACGTCTTCGTGCGACGTTTTACCTGCTACTAATCGAGTTGGAGTGTGTGCTGATTTTGGTGATACGGACATTATTGAAGCCTGGTTAGGCTTAGAAGGGCCGCTAAGGATTGCCGAGTCTTTCGCCCGGTAAAGAAAAGAGCTCCTACTAAGCTGTAGGAGAGAACTAAACAGTAGCACAGTTTCTGAGAAGGCAAAGGGTTATTTGTTTAGGGACGAGTTTTTAGGCAATAAAAAAGACGCCCTAAGGCGTCTTTTCCAATCGATTGGGCTGGCGTAACTTGAACTGTAATTATAAGTTCATGTATTTATTGATTTTTTACAGTTTGACTTTAATTAGGTGTACCATTGGGTGTATCTAAAGTGCAGGCTGTGTGCTTAGGCTCAGTATAAAAGGCACCTACTCACCACGTTTAAGGTAATGCTTGTAAGACATGGTACCAGGTAGTGACACCAGCTTTGTGTACTCAAAGACACGGCCGTCTCTTGGCAAGTTGATGGATAAGCAGAGAATAGATCTACATTTTATTAACGACTAGTGATAGCCATAAATGATGTTCAATGCTTATACGCTACCTTCAGCGAAAACCCGATAAACGCTCCGTCTAGAACCTTCAGAAACAGTCGCGCACCGATGTTATGATGATAGTATAGGACTTTTAATTCTATTAAGTAATAAATATGTACTTTTTATAACTATAGGTGATGTTATCATAGAGTTACTAACAGAAAAACAATACTATTTCCTTCATCGCCGTTATGTTTGGATTAGTTGGCCTGCTATTGTCATCTCTGCCGCTAGCTCGTGGCATCCTTTATTCCTTTTCTTTTCTTGTATACCAATCTGTAATTGGTTGCGAGTTCATTATTTGTTACCCCACGAATCTGCCTGGTTAAGTGAGGCTTGGACTCAAACAGAACAGCTCAACTTCAACCAAGCGCTTGCCACATTAACTAGAGAGCCTGCTTGCTCAGGATATAGTGCAAAGCTCAAAGCAAGAATGTTGCAAGTTCGTATATTGCTCAGAATGGGCGACCATTTAAAAGCTCAGAAAACTTTAGCGACAATTGATACCACTGCGCTACTTAAAAGGGAGTCTATACGGCTAGATGGTTTGCGCGCCTTTTTCTATCAATGTACTGGGGATGTGAAGTCATTTTACCAGGCAGTAGAAAAGTTTGCCGATGCCGATATAAGCATAGATACTGAGTATACATTATTAAAAGCTGATGCTTTATTGACTGAAGGATCGATTGAGGCGGCGAGAGAGTGCTTAGAGAAGAGAATCAATGGCACGCAAACCCCAGAAAGTTTATATAAACTTTACAATAACTTAGCGCAATGCGATGACAGGTTTGGCCTTAGGGAACAGAAGTTAACTCACCTGCGGCAAGCATGGCGAGAATGGAAAAAGCGTCCTGAGCCGAACGCTATTGAGTACCTGATTCATAACCTAGCTATAGAAATGGTGCGGAATAGCGAACTAAAAAACGCAAAGGAGCTTCTCAACGAAGTCTTATCGCTTATTAATCAATCACAGCCAGAACAAATCTTGATGTGGCATAACGTCGTAATCGATACAGCGCGTGAAGCGCAAAGTGTTGAATTACTAAAAGTGGCTTACGCAACATTCGAAGAACACTTTCCTCATTGGAATTGCACCGCCGCACAAAAGCTGACGGTCAAAATCACTAGGCTTCGAATGTACTTTAATGATGGACTACAGTCAGATACTAAGGACTTTGTTGCGCAGATAGGAGAAATTTTTGATGAACTCTATCTGTTGAGTGCATCAGAACAGTTATCTGCTTTGAAAGAAATTAGCCATAATATCACGCAAGTCATCCTTACCAACAAGGGCCAACGATCTGTAATTGCGGAACTTAATGGCCTGTTAGATCGTTGTGATTCGATTGCTATTGCGCTGAGTGATACTGTTAAAGCTCAACTTGAGACACTACCGCCCGCGCTAGTGAACCAGCGTATACACTGGCTTGGTCTGCAACATTACCTTGAAAAAATTCGTATACGTCAAAGTACTGCAAGCTTCCCCAAGCAGGCACTGGAAAGCCTGTTCAAATGCCAAAAGGAAAGTGCAGAGTTACACCAGAGTAAGAGGATTCATCGCGTAGCTATTCACGCATGGATGATTATTTGTGACGAATACGTTGCCTATCTTGACCAGTTTTTCTCTCATAAGCCATCGTGGGCGATTGACCTAAAAGAACAACATCAAGATACGGCTATCTCTGCGCTTTATGCAGCCGAAGAAATCCTTAATGAACGAAGAGTCTCCGGCGGCTTTGAGGAGGTAATGGTCGGTGTCGCTTATTTTTACTTAAAGCTCTTTGATGATAAAGCCGCTGCTCAGTACTGGATGTCACAGTTTGACGAAGGAAACTGGAGCCTACAGCATTATGCGCAGTGGTTCCGAGATATGTATTCCTGGGTAAAGTCGGTAACTGGTTAAGTTACATTTTTCTGTCCAGTTTATGACCAAAGGAGTCAATCATTCGGCTCCCTTTCTCGTTAACTCTCATCGTTGACCTAGAGCTCCACCACTTACTCACTCTCCAGTATGTCCAAGATCTCGTCCCAATCCAGAATGGTAATGAGTTTTTTTATGACGTCCTGGGGAGTGCTTTGAGTCTCTTCAGCCAGTTTGTCGAGCTTATCAAGTACTTCATTTTCTATTTCTAGTGTGTCTCCTCTTTGTTTATTTCTAGACTTCTTTGAGCTCCAGGTGCTCCTGAATCTATCGATGAACTTTTTTTTATCGCTTTCAGGGATGAGATCATAAACCGCTACAAGGACTGACTTCCTATCCTCAGTGCTAGACGGTGTCCAAGTGTACTTTATTTCTTCCTTTTTTTGAATGTGTTCATAAGCCCATGTAAGCTGATTGTGGTGGCAGCCATCTAACCATTTTATCATTTCATTCCGTTTGCTGTTTTTAAGCCACTCACTTTTTAAGTGGTTCGATAATATTTTCTCTTCCTTCTCAGAATAGGGCGAAAAAATAAAACAGCTCTCTATTTGTTCTCTTTTTTCTTCTGTCGTGTTTGGGCGTTTTTCTTTTAGGTATTTGTCATCTAGCTCAAGAGTTATGGGTGTAAAATTTTCGATTATTATTCCTTTCTGGGGCTCCTTGTGCCTCAAAATCATTACCCGTTTTTTTGAATTTTTTCTTATGTAGCACCACAGCCAGTTTGTTTTTCTATCTTCATCGCAAAGGTTCTTGATGTCATAATTTTTTAACTTTTCATCATGTAGTTTATCCTTTGTTCTTTTTAGAAATCTTCCGGTTTCCTCTAGACTGTATTTTCTTTCTTTATCGATTATGACAGAAAGAAGCTTTATTGCTTTATCGAGTGTAGGCTGACTTTCAATGTCGGCGGTTACGCTTTTCCTCCTTTCAGGCCCTAGCTCTATGAGACCTTCCTCGAGGATTTTACCCCAAAAGAAAGCTAACTCTCTTTCCGTATGTATAGCTGTCGAAAGATGTGTATGTATGACTTGTTTTTGCATGTTAATCAGCTTGCTTGTTCTTTTAGCCCCGTTTTATCACCTTCTTCATGTGATAAAAAGTGAGTTTTTCGCCTCTCGTTCTTAGTGTGATTGTGATCACAAAAAGTGTCATTTTTTGCCTTTTGGGTGACAATAATGTGCATAAAACGGCATTGGGGTTATGCTCGCCTTTGGGGGTGGCTCATAACTTCCACATGCTCAGATCGTCGGTGACAGAGGGAGAGGCTAGGTTGGCTGGTGGGTGACATGGTCACAGTGTGAGGGGGTGTTGTCGGTATAGTAATATACGTATTAGCTCTTCTCTTCATATACCCATTACCAGTAAAGAAGATAAGGTAAAAAATAATATAACCAGTGTTCCTTTGTAGTACTCACAGAGGAGCATGAGATGGACACAAATACCTACAAAGACTTTCCTATCCTTCTACCTATCAATGAATGTAAGGCACGTTACTTAGAGAAAATACGCAATATGTTAGCTGATGGTTATCAGGACTATAATAACCTCACTGTTGCTCGTCTTGACTTAAGGTTTCCAGCTACTGATGACTCTGATGACTTTCTGAAACGTGATGAGGCCCCCTCCTTCGAGCGATGGAAAAAAGGCACGATTAAACGATTTGTTCGAGCTATTGAATTAGAAATGGCAAAGCAAGAGTGTGAGAAGCGAGCGAAGGGTAAGCGGGTGCATCGTTGTAAGGTGCGATATGCTTGGGCAAGGGAGCGTAATCATTCACACAACGATCATTATCATTTCGCGTTGGTATTAAACAAGGATAGGTTTTATTGCTGGGGGAAGTTTGAGAACGTCGAATGCGGTGATGGTTTATATAATATCATTGTCCGTGCCTGGGCGAAGGCAATCGGCCTGTGTAACAATCAAGCGATGGGGTTAGTGCATATCCCTGATAATAGCATTTACTACCTTCACGGTCGTCCTGAGAGCTCTGAGCGCGCTGAGCAGGAATATAAAGATATATTCTATCGACTAAGCTATTTAGCCAAAAAAAGAACCAAGCGTCGCAACGAGGGGTTTCGTTGCTTTGGCTCTAGCACCAAGTAAATCGTGCACAATCGTTTTTTATTGATGATATATATTTAAAATCCCGTCGGCCGTACTGTCATGGTGCGGCCTTACCTCATATCTCTAAGGCAATAAAATCATTGTCGACATCCTCCTGTGTAATACCAATATAACGAAGCGTGATGCCTTCTGAGGTATGGCGCAGCATTTTCATCACCCGACCAATATCTTTTGTGGCTTGATACAGCATATAACCGCGTGTTTTTCGCATTGAGTGCGTCCCTAACGAGAGGTTGAGCTCTTGCCCAACCTGTTGAAAGGCCAGAGTAACAGCGCGCCGAGAGAGCGGTTTAGGAGGCAACTGCTTAATCTGCTGACAGCGGTGAGATTGAAACAGGTAGACGTGGTCAGGATGGTCTACCCGTATCTTTTCAATGCGAGCCAGTGTTTTGGGGTTGAGCTGGATATCAGCAATCTTACCTGTCTTACGCTCTTTGATTCGCAATCGGTCACCGTGGATATCGTCGAACCGAATAGCAAGCAGATCGGAGATACGTAACGCCAGGTTTAACCCGATATACCAGACGTCGGCCATTTGGCGATGATAACGAATACTCAATAGGTGGCCGATAAGCTGAACAGTCTCAGCATCTTTGATGGCTTGAACTTCTGACATGGCTCACTTCCTTTTTTCTTCACAGATGGAGGTTTTGAGAAGCACAGCACGACAGCGACAGCCGGACCCTTGTTGCGCCTGGGTTGGCTGCTTCCCGTTTTAACATAATGAGAAGCAGGGAAAGGTATCGCTGCCTGTGTGCATGTGTGACGTGTAAAAATGGGCTGTGAAGCCGCTACACGACTGGGATCCAGCCTCGCTCGGCGAAAGACACACAGTCTTCACCAACAACCACATGATCTAAAACGCGAACATCAATAAGGCCCAACGCCTTGATCAACTTGTCAGTAATATGACGGTCTGCCTGTGAAGGCTCGGAAATCCCCGAGGGATGGTTGTGGGCAAAGATAACGGCGGCTGCATTGTGACTCAGTGCCGCTTTTGCCACTTCGCGTGGATAGATAGACGCGGCATCAATGGTGCCAAAGAACAGGATATCGAACTGGATCAGCCGATGTTGGTTATCCAGCAGCATCAACGCAAACACCTCACGATCGTACGCGCCGAGTTTGAGCTTTAAGTACTCCATCACGTTTTTAGGGCTCGTGAAGGTGCCTTCGCGTTTGTACTTTTGGGCCAGCGCTTCGGCCGCGTGCTCTAAGAGCTGATTCAAATCAGATGGCTGATGGGCAGGGTAGTTGTCTGCAGGGGTAAACAGGGGAGTGTGTGATGTACGCATAGGGAGTCTCCTTTTAAGTGATTGATGTGGCTATGCGTATCGATGACATATATCTGAAATCAGGTTGGTTAGGGGAGTGGGTGCAAGGTAAGCGGTTAATAAACCCCACATACCCATAAGACACGGGCTTTGCCATAGTACCTTTTTGAGCGGAGGTACCATGAAACAAGCACAAAAACGCGC